>JAEINM010000059.1 GCA_016342385.1 Spirochaetaceae bacterium
TATAAAAAATAAATTTAGAGATTCTATTAATCCGGCAGAAATTATTGATCTTAATTTTTCTCTGGTCATTTATATTAAATACAAGAGTTTCAGCTTCTGATTCCAGTTGCTGACTAAAATGCCTCTCCTGATCTGATATTTCAACAGTACTCCATTCATCCTTCCAAAAATCCAAAATCGCAGAATCCTGAGGAGAATTACTCGCTAATATATAATCTATATATTTTGAATTTGAAGTTTTATATTCAGGAAAAACATCATTCTTATACAATCGCATAATTTCTTCTATGAAAATTCGTCTTGAAAATCCATCCAGTAGAATATGGTGATACAACATAATGAAATAAATTTTATTTTCTAGAACGAGAAAATGGAATCGGTAAAGGGGGAAATCACCAACAGTAATGCTATGACTTAAAGATTTTTTGTACCAGTTATTATAATCAATATTTTCATCAACAATAAACTGTGAATCACATTCTAATTCCATCAAATCTTGTATTGGTTTGTTCCTGTCAATAACAAGTGAAAAAACGGAATGCTCATTGATAATATATTTAATACAGGAGATAAGCTTGCTAAGGTTAAAACTACCTTGAAAAACTAGTTCAAAGGCTTCATTGTAAGCTTTATTCATATTTGGATTCTGTTTTATTGCAAGCCAGACTTCTTTTTGTGAGTCTAAAAGAGGAAGATCCTTTACATTTTCCATTACAACTCCAATTTTTCCTTAATCATTTTAGCTAAATATGTCTTAAGGATCTGAGGGGTTTTATATTTAATGATCAGATCTCTAAAACTAATATTGACATCAAAAGCTTCTCGTATTTGTATTGATAATTGACTAAGTACTAAAGAATCTATCCCCAACTCCCAGAAATCCTGTTCACTTGAAAAATCCCATCCCTGAGGTTGAAAAATTTTTTGAAGTTTATCTTCGAAATCTTCTTCACTGCTCTCCATATTACCCATTTTTGGCATATCACAGTTATTTGAGTTATAATTTTCTGGTCCTATCCAGGCGACTTGCTTCTCAAAGGAATAACCGGGTAAGCTAAGAATGGATTCTCTTTTAATGATTTGCCTCAAATTGACTGGATATTTCAGCTGAGCAAAAATACATAGTAAATTTAACAGACCGATATCACTTGAACCTTTTTGCTTAATAGCAGTAGAGATTGTGATATCCTCTAGAGCTGTAATTTCTGAGATCAGTTGAGTAAGAACATTTCCAGGACCTACTTCAAGAAAAATAGTGTCTCCATCATTCATAGATTTTATACATTTGTTAAAGAGAACTGTATTTTTCATTTGATCAGCCCAATAAGAAGGCTCACACATCTCAATAATATCTATCTGTTTTCCAGTTAAAGTGGAATAAACTCCTTTGTCACTGCTAATATTGCTATGAATAAATCTTTTCAATATTGGAACCAATTCATCACTGGCCGTTTCCATAAGAGAGGAATGAAAAGCATATTTCTCAGAAATCTTTTTATACTGAAGACCTAATTTGTCCAAAGTATCAAGTACCTGTGTAATTTTTATTTCTGTCCCGGATATAACAAACTGAGAAGGTGAATTCAATGCTCCTATTTCCACATTTTCTAATATTGATTCATCAATCTGTTCCCTTGAACACATTATTGCAACCATCTCCCCCTTTGGAGAATCCTGCATAAAGCGCCCTCTATGAATTAACACCTCGATAGCTCCATCTACAGAAAAAATACCTTCAAGCACAGCAATGACATATTCTCCAAGACTATGACCAGCAATTTTATCGTACTTTAAACCCAATGAGATCAATAGTAGACTCAATGAATACTCAAAAGCAAATAAGAGCGGTTGCAAAATAGTAGTCTCCGTAAATATATCCGGATTCTTAACCTCTTCATTTAGTAAATATTCTTTAATGTCAACTTGAGTATGATGTAAAATTATCTTTCCACAGATATCAATATTGTCCTTAAAAACGGGATATTTATTGTAAAGATCTCCAGCCATACCTGGAAATTGAGATCCCTGACCGGGGAATATCCAGGCAGTTTTTTTATTTGAGGAGATTGTTGATGAAAGATTCTTTGGTTCTACTAATTCCTGTCCAGTCCAATAAGCATAGCTCTGAAATGCCATCTGATGACGCTTATAAAATAAAGTAGAACTGGCTCGAGAAATTTCGTCATCTGATTTATCTGAGCACCAATCTCTGAATGTATCTATATAGGACTTTAATGATTCCTCCGTTTTTGCATTGAATAAGAAGATAGAATTCTTGGAACTTTTTTCCGTTGGTATATTATTATGGATCAATTCCTCCATTATGATATGAGCATTAGTTCCACCAACGCCAAAAGAACTAACTCCTGCCCTGGCGATTCCATTACCGGGCCATTCCAGAGTAGAAGTTGGAATATAAAAAGGTGAGTTTTCCAATACTATTTCTCTGTTAGGTTTTGAAAAGTGTGCTAGAGGTAAAATCTGTCGTTTATTCAAGATTAAGGCAGTTTTTATTACACTGATTACACCAGAAGCTACGTCGGTATGTCCGATATTTCCTTTTATTGAACCAAGTGCACAATTTCCCGATTTTATTGAAATATCACTACAAGCAAGCTTCAATCCATGATACTCAATTGGGTCACCTAAAGGAGTCCCTGTCCCGTGAGTTTCTATATAACCTATATCCTTAAAATCAATTTCTGCAAGGTCCTGTGCCATACGAATAACCTCAGCCTGCCTCATTGAACTGGGTGCTGTATAACTTGCTTTATTTGAACCATCGTTATTGATAGCACTGGAGCGAATGACTGAATAGATTCTGTCACCGTCCTCTATTGCATCTTCAAGCCTCTTTAAAAGAATGACACCGCCGCCACTGCTAAATACAGTTCCATTTGCATTTTCATCGAAAGGACGACAGTAGCCATCAGTTGACCTCATCCCTCCATCTGAAGCAAAATAACCATTGTCCTGCGGGTGTAAAATGGAGATACCCCCAGCCAGGCAGATATCCGTTTCATAATTCAGAAGACTTTGAACAGCTTGATGAATGGCGACCAAAGAACTGGAACAGGCCGATTGAATAGTAAAACTTGGTCCTTTAAGATCTAAAAGATAAGAGGTCCTGGTCGCAATAAAATCATTACCACCACCAATTGACTCAATAAGGGTTTCACCTTTCCCTGCAGAGATTTTGGAATAGACCTCAGAGTTTATCAAAACATTATTTAGCAGATAATAATTGAATCCGGCAGAAGCAAAAACGCCTATATTATTCATATTGTTGTAGATTAAACCAGCATCTTCTATGGAATGCCAGACTAGCTCAAGCCATTTCCTTTGTTGAGGATCCATATAGGCAGCTTCTTGTGGAGAAATCCCAAAAAAAGAACAATCAAAAGTCTCTATGTCCTCAATAATACCCTTTGCATATATTTCCCCTTCTTTATCCAGGTCTTTTCGTTTTATAGTATCTTTACCTTCAGATAAATTTTTCCAGAATTTATCTATTGTTACGGCACCGGGCACGTTCAGACTCATTCCAATAATTGCTATACCATCCATATTAACCCCTTCTGAGATTCCGGTTTCTTTCAATTCTTTTCTGACGGGCTTTCACTCTATCGATTTGTGAGAGACAATGTTCTGTACTTTGAACTTCCTTACGGAAAATATAATCAGTGAAATCCTTGAACATCGGAGCTTGATAAATAGTTACAACGGACACAGGAATTTTTAATCTCTTTGCTACTTCATTAACCATATACACAGCATCAACACTATTGCCTCCAGAATTAAAGAAATGTAGCTCTGGAGATATTTTTATCATATTGAGAACATCAGCCCAGATTACAGCAATTTCCTGTCTAAGATCCTGTTCATCACCATTTTGATTGAGGAGAACTTCTCCTTTCGTAGTACTAATCTTAGGAAAGTTTTTCCTGTCTGTTTTCCCACTTGGAGTCATAGGATAAGCATCTAATGCTGAATAATACTTCGGGATCATATAACCAGGTAATCGGTCTTTTACCATTTCCTGAATCATTTGAAAATTAACTGATTTCTCAGGGCTTTTATGAAAAGCAACCAAAAAGGGTCTCTCTTCATCCTGCAATAAAACAACAGGATCAATGAGACCTGCCTCAGTTTTCAGTATAGATTCAATTTCCCCCAATTCAATCCTGTAACCCCGGAGTTTCACCTGTGTATCTAATCGTCCAAGGAATTCAAATCTATCCTCATTAAATCGGACCAAATCACCAGTACGATATGTTCGAAAGAATTGATCTCCTAACTTCATATTTAAAAAAGCTTTTTCTGTTAAGTCATTATTATCAAAATATTCTTTCGCTAATTGCACACCACTAATACACAATTCCCCTTGTATTCCATAAGGGACAGGGAAACCATGAGGTCCTACAAGAGCATATGTTAATCCAGGCTGTGGGAAACCTATAGAGATCTTTAAAGGATTTTCAATTTTTTCAACACTAGAACATACTGTAGCTTCAGTTGGGCCATATCCATTCCAAAGAGATCCAACGATTGGTAACAGTTCACTTGCAAGTTCAGAACTGAGGACTTCACCACCACATAGCGCTTTCAAATTTTTACGGCCTTCCCAACCTGAATGAAGCAGTAATTGATACATAGATGGTGTAGCATTTAAAAAAGAGATTTCTTTCTCTCTAATCAGTTCTATCATTTTTTCCGGATTTTTTGCATCAGAACTTTCAGCTAAAACGATAGTACTACCACTTGTTAAAGGTAAAAAAATTTCCAAAATAGAAGGATCAAAAGAAACTGTCGTATGAGAAAGAATGACATCTTCTTTACCCATACCTGGAGATATTCTCATCGCTTGGAGTAGGTTAGATAATCCAAACCAGGTGATCACAACCCCTTTTGGTCTACCAGTAGAACCGGATGTATACAAGATATATGCTGAATCTCTTTCTTGAACAGGAACAGGATCAAGAAGAATATCCTCAGAATTATTCAAGTCCTCCACCAGCAATATGGAATCACACATCCCGGCAGCCTTGGATTCTAATTCTTTATTTGTCAGAATAAAATCTAAATGACTGTCTTCGGCAATCATCTGAAGACGCTCTTGTGGGAAATCCGGATCAAGAGGTATAAAAGTAGCACCTATATAACTAGTTGAAAGGATTCCAGAGATTAATGAGATGTTTCTGGGTAAAAAGATTCCTATTTTACATTCAGTTTTTTTAGAACTGAATGTTAAAAGAGCATTGGCATATTTCTGAACCTTATATAAGAGGTCCTCATAAGTGATTTTATCATCTTTATCACTAAGGGCAATTTTTTTATTACCATTGCTGATTTTGCAGAATTTCTCTATGGGATGTACAAAAGAAAATCTCTCATGAGTTTTCGACTGAAATATCAAATCATCTTTATATAAAGATACAATTTTTTCTATTAGCATATTCGGAGAACTTTCTAAATCATCAATCATTTCAGTACACATAGATGTAATTAGATTCCCGAAGATTTTCATCTGGCTTACGCTGAAAAATCGTTCGTCTCCAACAAAACTGAAGTTTAAAAATTTACCGCTGCGACATGATAAAGTTAAGGGGAAACCAGAATCTTCCAATACATTCAATCCAGAATCCTGAAATATTCCCCCAAATGATTGAATAACATCTTGAAATTCCCGATTATCAAAATTCAGTAATGAAAATAATTTCTCTTGTAAATTAAACTTTTTTATCTTACTGCTTATCTTTAGTATTCCATCACCTTCATATGGACGAAGTCTTTTTTGAAGGTCTACGGTATTGGATATAATAGTATGAATTGATTCCTGATCTTCAAGATTAATAGTAAAAGGAACAGTCTCTATATAACAGCCGATCTCATCTCTTTGATCGAGACCATGTTTAAAACGCCCGGATCGAACTGTTGCAAAAATATTATTTTTTTTCCCAGTTAACCAGTAAAGGAAGATTCCCCATAGAACCTGAATATAGGAATTTTCTGTAATTCCAGCTTTTTTAATGCTGTTATGAAGAATTGACCATTTATCTTTTGGTAGAATAAAATTATGACGCACAACTTGTCTGTTTTCTGATTCAGAATTAAATGAAGTAACGTGGCTTAGACTTCCATAATCATCTTTATTAAACAAATCAGACCAAAATTCATCCTGACATGTTTCCTGTTTAAGGATCTCAACAGAAGAAGATTTTCTAACAAAATCAACTCCTCTATAAGCAAAATTGACTCTATTTAACAATTCCAGTGCCGAACGCCCATCTAGTAGAATATGATGAAAAGTCCATACAAAAGTAATTGTCATATCAGGATTCTCTATTAGACAGAAGCGCATTAATGGCGGTGAATGTAAGTCAAAAGGAGTTTTTCTGTCCTCTTTTAAATATAAATTCAGATTAGTTTGCTGAACGTCAAAATGAATAGTTATGTCTGAGTCACCATCCTGTCTATTTGTATAAACAATATCCTGCTCTACACTATTAAAACTGCGATTTGCTTCAGAAGTGGATTGAAGAGCTAAAACCCAGGAATTTCTGAATTTCTCAAGATCTACCTCTCTGAGAGTAAATACCCACTGTTCTATATCTATGCCAGAACAATTATTCTTTCTCCAGTTAAGATACATTATCTTCTGTAATTCGCTGATTTTATTCATACTGATATATTCCATAATGTATAAGATATAATTAGATAAAAATATATCACGAAAGAATATTGATATCTATAATCTTAAAGTATTAGACTTTTTATAAATTGCATTGCATTCACTAATACTCAAAGGTTACAAAAAGTCCACCTCTAAATGATTACAGAGATTTATTCATTCCGTTCCAATGATCTTCAGCCAACTCTCATCTACTATAATAGGGAATATAAAAATGATGTCATGCTAGAATATCAATTTGAATTATTCATATTAATAACCAAATACTATTCTATTTCCTATCAATCTTAATAACATCATCAAGATAAATAATAATTCCCAATTTAGATTCATTACCGATACCAGTATCAATTGAGTAACCCCAGTCCCGAACAGGATCAACGGGTTCTCCTGCTACCTCAGATCTCGTTGTATTAATGTAGGCTTCAAAAGCTAAACTATATTCCGCAAATATCGAAATAGATTCAATAATAAAGAATTCTATTCCCAGTACCGCTCCAACACCAATTGGAACTTCTCTATTTTTTGTCCAATTCTGCTCATCGGTTTCATCTGTCAGACCATTTATTCCTACAGAAGCAAAAGCACCCCAATAAGGTGATGCTCTCCGTCTAAGAAAATGTTTCTCAAAAGTTGTTCCAAGCGAAGCACTAAAAAAACTTGTACCGCTGTCATATTCACCATTTAAAAGAAATCGCAAAGCCATATCATTATTTAACAGAAGTTTCAAACCGACTCCTGCCTGATAACTTTCAAGATCCAGAAGAACACTACTTGTGTTAAATATAAAACCCCAGTTTCGTTTTTCTTTCTCTTCTTCAGCTGACAGATTAACGAATGTCATAGTGAACAAAGTACATATCGCAAAAATCCTTACAATTTTCATTTATAGCCTCACTTTTTTATTTTAAACCAATCCATTTTATATACCAGCCACAGAATGGATCTGCTGTCATATCAAGAGATGAATGAATATCTGATTCCTGACCTCTAAGATTTACAGAACTGACTCCCAAATCATAAATACCAGGATCCAGCATAGTGTAATCTATTGAAAACTCAGGATCAGCTGTAGCATCAATTTCATCAAGAACCTTCCAGGAAATCGCCCCATGAGTTCTTGTATAGATAATATACTTATCGGTACGATTGATACTTCTGAAACCTCTATTTAAATTGTCTTCCCAGGTAATTGTAAAACTCTCACCTTTAACATCAATCTCTAAATAATCAGCTTTCATCAATGGCAACCGACATGAGCTGTTCAGAAGTAGAATAATTAGACCAAATATTATATATACATATTTTTTCATTTATTTCTTAGTCTACCATTCCTCAATAAAAATGTCAGTATTAATTCACAGTAAGTTCTTATTTAGGAAATTGTAAATCTACTAATGAATTAACATGTATTTTTACGTATCACATTTAATCTTTAATTTAAACTAGACTTCCCATTAACAAAGTATTAAGTTCTGAAATTTTATAAGAAAATTTTCTCATAGACAAAAACAACTAAATTATGAATTTATTTCTATTTACATTGCTAATAAAGAGTTACAACCAGATCCGATATTAAAAAAATGGAAACAATGGCTCCTACTTTCAATTCAACTCTTTGATCTCAGTTGGCGGTATTTGAACAGCCGGAGGCTTAACGGCTTATCTATAAGGGTATTATAGATTCCGGTTTTCAGTTAAATAGAGAATTCAATACAATTTTGATTAAGTTCTACAGGCTGCTAGACAAATCCTACTATGATGCGTGAGGATCCGGCGACTTTTTTAAGGATTTTGAGTTCAGTATATATCGGACAAAACCCAAAGCATGTGGAAATTTACGGATAACACAAAAAATGGAGTATAAAGCAGCATTATTTTTATTATCTCCCTGTCTCCGTCTTTCGGCATAAATTTTAGAAAACAGCGCACAATAAGTTAATAAAATAAGAACAGAACCCAAAAGACCATATAATTTCCAGAAAGAAAAAAAGACTCCTATTAAAAACAATCCCGGCATTATGAACGACCACAGTAGGCTACTGAAGATTTTTTTCCGCTGTTTATTTGATATACCACTTTCCAGTATATCGTATTGTATGGCATCTCCATAACCGCCCCAGACGGCCCGTTTCCACCAATCAGAAAAACTGATAAGATCGGAATCATGCTGTGCCATCTTGCAATCAAGACGGACAATCAAGTGACCGGCTTTCCGTATCCGGGAACAAAATTCTGCTTCTTCGCCAGTTAAAAGCATATCATTAAATCCACCAGCTTGTTCGTAAGCTGTTCGTCGTACGAGGAATATGCCTCCACAGGCATCAATTTCTCCTTTACTATCAGCTTTCCATCTAAGAGAATTCATTTTATTAAAAACTGACAAATCAGGAGCTTCTTCAGAAAGAAAACCACAGACTATTCCGATGTTTTCATTCAGGGCAATATGATCAACAGCAGTTTGACACCATTCAGATTCAAAAGTGCAGTCACCATCAAGAAATTGAAACCATTTAAGAGATGGGGATTGATTAATCAGGATATCAACACCTTCACGCCTTGCTCTTGCAGCTGAAAAGGGTTTTTCAGGATCAAGTTCATGTACAGAAATCCCCCTGGCACGTACCATATCCGGACTTCCATCAGTAGAACCTGAGTCCACATATAGGATAGAATCTATACCCTCAGGAATTGAATCAAGTGCCTTTTCCAGGTGTTTTCCTTCATTGCGTCCGATAATAATAATGCCGAGTGCATCTAAATTCAAGTTCACTTTTTCATACTCCTATATAGCCTGATTCGTTTGTCTGACTAATTTTCTCTTTCTTCTTTTAATAAGTCTTCCGATTACCTGAAAGCAATAAACTAATCCGACTATAGGATCTTTAATTGAAAAACGAACAAATAACTGTGTTGTAAACAAGGTTTTGACGTATTTCCAAACTGTCATTTCCTTTGTTTTCAAGTAATAACCAAACGCCTGTAATTCAAATTCTTCATCCAATTGGCTGACAATTTTTTTAGATTGTACGTAATTTGGTATTTCCATACCTGCGATATGACAATATACAATATAAGGAAAATTAAAATTTTCACCCAGACCATTATAAAAATGACTACTGGGGCGTCCGACAAAAGGTTCAATAATTTTATATTCTCCTGTTCGAGCATCCTTTTTAAACTCTATTCCTCCAATGCCTGTGTATTCAATATGAGAATCAAAAAAATCTGTTGTTATCTTGCGAATTTCCTCATTTTCTTTTGAAGAAATATATGCTCCTGTACCAGTTAATGGTGGATACTGCCTTATTTTCTGGTTCGTATAAGAATTGATGATTTTCCCTTTGTTATAATATACATGACAGGTCTCAATATGATCATCCCCTCCAGGTATAAATTCAGATATCAAACAAGAATCAGCATGAGCAATAAATTTCTCAAAGGCATCCAGCATTGACTCTCTATCATCACAAATTGTTGCTTTGTCCAGATCTGCTGGCCAATTAGCATCTCTGTAATTCGGTTTAATGATTACAGGGAACATAAGATCATCAGAAGCTGCTTTTAAATCTTCTGCTGTATTGAGAATTCCGGTTTTGGGAAACAAAAATTTATCTTTCCCCCACTTATACAGTTTTTGTTTTTCAAGCAGCAAATCTGCAGTATTTGTTTCAGGGATATTTAACAGAAAATACTTCTGCAGAATATTCAAATTTGAAAGTATAAACTTAACACCTTCATCAGAAGTCGGAATAAGTACAGGTTTAACGACAGCACATTCTCCAATCTCTTTTAACTTGCTCAATGAATCACTGCCGTAGAGATCTGAACATAGGACTTTTTCACAGCTATTCGTATGATAAAAACAGTCCTTTTTTGATTTTATTAATCCAATGACAGGAACACCTTTGGAATGTAGAGCTCTGGTAAATAAGATCCCATTATAACTGAGTGGCAAAATTACTGCAGGGATTTTTTTATCATCCAATAATTTTTTTTTAACAGATAAATTCAATAGTTAACTCTCCCATTATGTAAATTCTATATTCTTTAATATTTCAGGATTCTCGGTACAGTAACACAACCATCCGGCAGAATGACTATGCTGGCTGTATCACCTTTAATTTTAATAGCTTCATCCACTGTTCTCTGAAGATCTGAACAGGGTTTTATAAAAACACTTCTCATCAAATCATCAGGTAATTCCGTGACTCCCCAAATTTCTCCGGCAATGCTTACTTTAGCCATTTTACCAGCCTTATGCCAGCCGAGTTTATAATTATCCTGTATCTTCTCCAAAACTTTCTCGGGTGTAGCACATGAAGATAGTAGATCAACATATGCTTTTTCTCCAATACCGTCTCTACAAGAAGAAAGAAGAATTAATATCCCACCATCTTTCATAGCTAATTTTCCGTTATCAATTGCCTTTTGAGATTGATATAAATCAATATCCATTGGATGCCTAGCCACACTGATAACAATGTCAGCTTTATCTTCAAGATCTACAACAAAGACATCGTCAGCATATTTTTGTGCTGCATCAAATGATTCACGAATATCTCCAGCAGTAGCTGCATATACACCATGGTCCTTATTAAGAACAGTCATTATTGCAAAGATCGGTTTGTTAATAAATTTAAGTGCATCTAACATGTCTTCATGAACTGGATTCCCTACTAGAGAAAGGCTTTGAGCTTTATTATCTAGTGCATGCTTATGATTCTGTTCAATTGTCCTATACGATGCTATCCCTGGTAGCAATCCTTTTCTTCCACCAGTATATCCCGCAAAATAATGCGGTTCAACTGAACCTATAACGAGAATACGATCTGATTCAACGGCAAGCTTATTAATTAATATTTCAGTTCCCGTAGATGACTTTCCCAGATAAATCATTTCATCATCATTTCTTGCATTGTGAACTGCAATTTTGTCTGCAAAACGATTGTAATGCTCGGTTCCAAATATGACTTTGTACTCTTCTTCTGTAGGAGAACGATGAACACCAGTTGCAATGATAAAGACTGTATTTTCAATATCCAGTCTGTCAGCCAGGACATCAAGAACTGTTTTAGTAGGAGTTGGACGTGTCTGGTCATTAATAATAACCAGAAGTTTTCCTTTTCTGCCTGAATCTGCATCTTGCTGAAAAAAATCATCCAGTGTATATCCGCCACAGGGATTATCTATTGAATTAGAAATCAGTTCCAACTCATCTGAATTCTGTGAAACTTCATTCGGTTCAGCAACCACAACTCTTACACTCTTCGGTATTTTTGTACTGACGAAGCCTTTACGATACGGAAGATGTATGACAGTTCCAGTATCAGCCATCTTATTCTCCTCTTTCTATTTAAATAATTAAAAATGTGATAATTTCTGTCAATCATAGAAAAAGTAGTAATTCCTGTCAATCAAATCATTCTTTAATTAAGACCTTTTAAAAGGGAATCCTGCTGCGACCATCCCTGAAAAAATAAAAACCATCCAGCCAGTACATATTGTACCCGTAGAGACATTCAGCAAATCACATTGACTATTTTTTTTAGATTATTTAGATTATCTAACATAAATTCTATTAAACTAACCGATTGAGGTAAGCAGATGAATAAAATAATCCCATTTCTAAATAATTGGCTATCGAAAAGTGGTGATGATACATTTTGGTCATGGGTTATAACACTGATGTATGTGGTAACTATAGTATTTTCAATTTATTATATTCAAAAAATAAAAAACGATGAACCAAAGCATTTCTTATGGGTGTGCATTTCCATATTTCTTTTAGTCCTGGGAATTAATAAACAACTTGATATACAAATACTACTATCAATGGTTGCAAGGTTTGTGACAAAGCACCTTGGTTTATCAGAATATCATTATTTAATTCATAATATTGTTACTTTATCACTATTTGTAAGTATGATTACTGTAAGTATAATTGTATTAATCAGAATAAGAACTATAATAATGCAGTCTCTTATTCCCCTCTCTGCAGTTACAATTTTAATGGTATTTATTCTATTACGTGCCGCATCAATACAGATACCAAAAATCCATGGACTAGAGTTATTGGGATTAATATTAATTTTTGCTGATATTTGCATTAATCTTCATAAACTAAAAAAAACAGTAGATACAACTGTATTAAAGAATTAAAACTAACTCAAGAATAGGAGTTACGACTTATCTTATTCCATGAGGTATTGATCTATCAGAAAATCACTATCTAGGAACTGAATTGAATTTCTGGAAAAAGACTCGAGTGAGCAGATAGAAAAATGATAATTCCCTTCAATTATGAAATAATCCAATTTCCATTCAGGATATCTTTGTAAATTTTCAGAATCTATTACTTTATAATCACCACTAATAGATTCTACAGAAAATGAATCGAGAGGTTTACTCAAGCCAAGTCCTATTGCCTTAAGATAACTTTCTTTTTGAGTCCACATTCTAAAAAATATCGACTTTTTATCTTTATCTTCAGCAGAGCTAATTATTTTGGATTCTGATTTTGAAAAGAACTTATCTGCAATTTCAATATCAATCTCTTTTTCCTGTTCAATATCAATTCCAACCTCCTTATCGGAAATTGCTAAAATAACATAATCTCCAGAATGAGTCAGATTAAAAAAAATATTTTTGTGATTTCTTAAAAAAGGTTTCCCAAAGTCAGTTCTATCAATCTCAATATCATTTCCCTTTAAATCAAAACCTTTAAGTAAAGAGTACCTGATAAGAATCTGACTGAGTAGAGCTATTTCTTTATCATGAATAAACACTTTTGAATTAATTTTTTCCCGAGAAGATTCAGATAGTGATAGAATCAACTTATTAAAAGCGATTTGTTCAATTCTGACTTTTTTTTTTAAGGCAAAAACTTTAATCATTGACATTGCATGGATAATTGTTTGTGTATTCATCCCGGTATATGGTAAAATTTCCGCCTTTGATCACAATCTTATAATGGTCAGCCTTTGATAAAAGCAGTTTATAGTAACTTAGCAATAGGAGTAAGGTAAAATTAAATATAATTAATAGGGATTCTTTCATTTGATTAGAAGTTTAACACTTATGAAAAAAAAAATCATCAAAAAATCTCCACAAGACCTTGTAACCTTGACCATAAAGTGTATAAAACATAAGATTTATAA
>JAEINM010000060.1 GCA_016342385.1 Spirochaetaceae bacterium
CAAGATGCTGACCCGATAGAACCGCCTCCAGTTCCGGGTTATCCCGATTGTAGGCTGTGGGAGAACTGATATTGATGAGGACACTTTGGAAATCAATATTCCAGCCCTCTTTTGAGACCAACCCTTCAATAACGAACTCCTCTCCATTGGCTGTAAAAAGAATATTGCCGGTTTTCTCAGTGCAGCTAGTCATGAGAAAAGTAATTAAGCAGATTCCTGTGAACAGGAGACCTCTTATCCATTTGTCAGACATACGATTAATTCCACTCCCTTCTCTTCAATTTGTTTTCTATATCCTTTTTCCGGTTCTCTATCTGTAATAATTCTGTCGGCTATAGTCAGATCTCCAATGGGGCTGAATGCTCTTTTGGAGAACTTCGTATTATCAGCAAGAACGATCACCTCTCTGGCCCGTTCAATCATTTTCATTTTTACGGGAGTCTCATACATATTCTGATCACTCAATCCCTCTTCTGCTGACAGGGCAGTGACGGCCAGAAATAACTTGTCCGCATTTATTTCAGAGAAGAATTTTTCCGCAGGAATCCCCGTGACAGTGCGGGAATCCCTGTTGAGGATCCCTCCTGAAAGAACCAGAGTTATCCCTTTCGTTTCCGATAGAATATTGGCAATGTCCAGAGAGTTGGTCAGAACGGTTACATGCTCCATTGCCCTGATTTTTTCTGCTAATCTGATAGAAGTTGTCCCTCCATCGAGGATAATAGTATCTCCTTTATTAATGAATGAGGCTGCTTTATGGGCAATTTTTTCTTTGCTGTCGCTATTTTTATCTTTTCTTTCTTTAAAAGTACTTTCCGACAGATCCTCCATAATGGAAATGGCCCCGCCTTTCGTTCTCCGGAGCATCTTTTTTTCCGCCAGTATATTTAAATCCCGCCTGATGGTATTTTCCGATACATTGAGCCTCAGAGCGAGATTTTCCACCTGGACGGTCTTCTCAGATCTGATAATATCCATAATCAGCAGATATCGCTCTGCCTGATACTGTTTCTCCATAATTTGATCTTAATTTATTGAGAAGGAGGAATCAAGAAAAAAATGGTGATAAGGGATTGATAAAAGGTGAATGGTGGTGGAAACTTAATGTATTAATGTGAAGATTAGTGACTTATGCAACAAATCTCTAGAGATGGGGTCTATATTTATTCTGGGAGAAAATAATGAAAGTTTTATATTTTGATTGCTTCAGTGGTATCAGCGGTGATATGACTCTCGGTGCCATGGTTGATGTTGGTGTTCCGGAGAAATACCTGAAAGAGGAACTGCAGAAGCTGCATATAGATGAGGAATTCTCAGTGTGGTTTGAGAAGACTCAGAAGATGGGTATTACGGGAACCAGAGCTCATGTTGAACTGAAGGAACAAACTCACAATCACAGGGAAAAAGAAGATGGCCATCACCATCATCATGAGCACAGAAACCTTCACAGTATTTCCCATATTATTGAAGGTAGTACGATCAGTCCCAGAGCGAAAGAATGGGCCATTAAAATTTTCAGAGAGGTAGCAGTAGCCGAGGCTAAAGTCCATGGGACAACAGTTGATAAGGTGCACTTCCACGAAGTCGGTGCAACTGATTCTATCGTGGACATAGTGGGTGCGGCCATCTGTCTTGATTATCTGGATGTTGATAGAATTATGGCTTCAAAAGTGGAAGTCGGTGGAGGATTTATCAAATGCGCCCATGGTACATTCCCGGTTCCCGCACCGGCAACCACAGAGATTCTGAAAGGGATTCCCTGTACATACGGGAAAGTTGATTCGGAAACAACAACTCCAACGGGAGCGGCTATACTAGCGGCCATGGTTGATGAGTTTACGGGACAACCGGAATTGACAGTTGATACCATCGGTTACGGCTTAGGTTATAAGAATTTTGAAATACCCAATGTCTTAAGAGTCATGACTGGTGAAATGGTTCAGGAGGGTAGGGGTGATTATCTGCGGGACAGAAATCTTCTGATTGAATGCAATCTCGATGATATGAATTCCGAAGATTATCAGCATATTATGGACTGTCTTTTTAAGGCGGGAGCTCTCGATGTCTATCTGACACCGATTTTTATGAAGAAAAACCGCCCTGCATCAAAAGTCTCTATTCTGACAGATGAGACTCATAAAGATAATTGTATAGCCATTCTCTTTGAACACACATCCACATTCGGTCTGCGGATTTCACCGGTTGAGAAGGTCATGTTGAAAAGGGAAATCAGAATCATTGAGACAGCTTACGGTCCGGTGAACGTTAAGGTTGAATTAAAGGATGGCACTGCGGGTAAATGGAAAATGGAATATGATGATCTGAGATCTCTTGCAGATAAGTTCAATCTCAGCCTTAGGTCTCTGAGATTACAATTGAATGATGAAGTAAAGGGGAAATTATGAGTAATATGGACCGATTGAATACGTTCAATACAATAGTGAAAGGCTATGGAAAGTGCGCAATTGCTTTTTCCGGAGGAGTTGACAGTACTTTTCTTCTGGCCGCGGCCATAAAGGTCCTCGGTAAGGAAAATGTTACTGCCATTACGGTAATCCCCCCTTATGTGGCCACATGGGAAATTAAAGAGGCGGCAGAGCTGGCGGCAGAAATGGGAGTCGAGCATATACAGATGAAAGCGGAAATGTCCCGGGAGGTTAAGATGAATCCCGAAGACCGCTGCTACATCTGTAAAACCGCTCTTTTTTCTCTTATGAAAGAGAAAGCAGAGAGCCTGGGCATAGAAAAGCTCTGTGATGGTTCCAATGCCGATGATACCGGTGACTACAGGCCGGGAATGCGGGCCTTAAAAGAACTGGGAATCAACAGTCCTCTCCTCGAAGCGGGAATGACAAAGCAGGAGATCCGCAATTGGTCGAAAGAGTGGAAGGTTCCCACCTGGGATAAGCCCCCTTATGCCTGTCTGCTCACAAGAATCCCCCACGATAGGGATGTCGATTTTTCCATGCTGAAACAGATCGAGGATAGCGAAGTGGCTCTTATGGAAGCGGGATTTCCCTTTGTCCGGGTTCGCCATCACGATGATACAGCAAGAATCGAGATCCCCACTGAGGACTTTGAACGGTTTATCAATGGCGGGCATTATGGGATTATCAGCAGGAAACTTAAAACCTTCGGATACCGTATTGTCACTCTTGATTTAAGCGGGTATAAAATGGGAAATATGAATCGGGCGGGAGCAGATAATGGATGATATTAAAAAAATACTGGAAGAATACAAGAAGGGAACACTGGATCTGGATTCCGCAGCAGATAAAGTAAACAGTAACTATTTCACCGATATGGGGCATTCCATTCTGGATAACAATCGGACATATAGAAACGGGTTCCCCGAAGTGATTTACTGTGCGGGAAAAACTCCCGATCAGATTCGGGAAATTTTTGCGGCCATGGCGGGAAGAGGGGACAACGTTCTTGCCACCAGAGCAGATTTTTCCGTATATGAAGCGGTGAAAATCGATTACCCTGAAGCCCTTTACCATGAGGCTGCCCGAATTGTATCTCTGAAGAACAGGGAATTCCCTAAAGGGAATGAACATCCCATCGCCGTGATAACCGCCGGGACTTCTGATATCCCCGTTGCCGAAGAAGCCGCCCTTACAGCGGAGTTCTACGGCAATAAAGTGATCAGAATCAATGATGTGGGAGTCGCGGGAATTCACAGACTCTTAAACCGTCTGGAACTGATCCGTACCGCAAGGGTTCTTGTGGTTGTCGCTGGTATGGAGGGGGCTCTGCCTAGCGCTGTAGGCGGTCTTGTGGATAAACCGGTCATCGCCGTTCCCACCAGTGTGGGTTACGGAGCCAGCTTCGGAGGCCTGGCGGCTCTGCTGGGTATGCTGAACAGCTGTGCTTCAGGAACCAGTGTGGTCAACATCGATAACGGCTTCGGTGCCGGGTATCTGGCCAGTATGATTAATCGGTTGTAGACAGTACCCCCCCCAGTCCCTGATGGGCATTCTATTACCTTCAAATACAGTCTCGTTTTTCCCCATAGGGAAATGTATTTTTCATGATATTCTAAAAATATAAATTGACATATTTCTGCCACATTTTCTCTCTATATTTTTTATTGAGGTGTGGGAGAGCACAATGATCCAAAATCAAAATGGAAGAAGCATCTGCTTGAATTGTACATTTCTATCAGATCTCGAATGAAGAATGTTAGAAGGAGTTTTTTATGAAATTGAAAGCAATCATTCTGTTTATTTGTATTATGTTTTTTATTGCCTCTACAGCTAGTGCAGCTGGAGGCAAAGTGCAAAATAAAATACGGGGAGATATGGGTTCTGGAAATATAAACCAGGTTCAGTTTGACAATCAGGAAAATCAGAAATAATAAAACCTAAGTCAAATACCTACACATTCGCATACTTTATTATAAGTATAGATTAATCTTAATATCATCTGGTGCAAATACTGGTCTCCTGTGTTATCCCATTAATCATGATTCAGACACCTGCTTTAGGAGATTGTGTTTATTCTACAAGTTAGGATTTTGCTCAGATGAGAATTCCCGAAGGACTTATTTGGGGGTTTCACATAACTTTCTAAACTGTGATGGTGTAACCCCTTTTTTCTTCTTAAATGCGGCGTTAAAGGATGAAAGAGAACTGAAACCAGCATCGAAAGCTATTGATACAATTAACAGTTGTCTCCCTTCAGGACTGCTTAACATATTGGCGGCTTCATCAACTCTTAGACCGTTAATATAGTCAAAGAAAGTCAGGGAAAATTGTTCATTTAAAATCTGGGATAAATTATGAGGTGTAATGTTAATTCCTTTCGCCAGGTCACTTAAGGTTAATCCCTGTTGCAGGTAGGGCTTTTTTGATTCCATATATTTGATAAGACGAGTCTTGAATTCTACAGCCAGAGTGGGAGTCAGGGCAGATTTTCCATATTTTGTTTTTTCTGATTCGGACTTCTTTTTCGCCCCCGGGGAGTTCTCTGCCGACAGAGACATAGTTATTGGCGATAATTCCGGCTGTGCCAGTGAAAAATATCCGATGATATAGAGGCAGAGTGTTGAAAAAGTCCAGATTCCGCCCCAGAATTCCCATACCCAATTTAAAAAGTGATTAAATAGCTCAAATAATCCGACTAAGATCCATATAGAAAAATAAATTAGAACAATAGCAGCCAGCCACTTAAATGTCTGTTTCTCTATGGATGATTGAGTCTTTTTAAGTCTGCGGCTATAAGATCGGAGCTCAAGTAAAATCTTGACTAAATAGGGTATAGTCTGGATCGCAATAGATGTACTGATTAATGGATGAATAAACGAATGAAAAACAGAACCATATACGAGGTTCCAGGCTATCATCAGAATAGTAAAAAATAGTGCAGGCAAAAAATGGATAATATCACCTTTTTTAAATTTGCTGTTCCCGTTGATCGTAAAATGGCAGTAGTAAAAGAGCACCGGTCCGATCAGAAACAATAAAACAGCCAGATACATACCGAGCTCTTCCCGCTGATTTATCGCACTTCCCCAGACATATACGGCAGAGCTTGCTGATAAAATTATAATAAGCACTGCCAACAATCGGTTGGGTACAGGATCCTCTCTTTTTCGTGCGATCAGGACAAATGTCAGAAAAAAACCCTGTACAGCGCCAGTGAGTAAAAAGAATTCAATAATACTAAGTGACATGATGTAAAGTTTATCAGTGTCACTTAGTATGGGCAATAATTATTTAAAAGGAATTAATCTTATTCACTACTGATACTGGTTTTTTCTAATTAATCCCATTGCTATTAAAGCGACAGTCAGAAATATC
The DNA here is from genome assembly GCA_016342385.1 of Spirochaetaceae bacterium. Lineage (GTDB taxonomy): Bacteria > Spirochaetota > Spirochaetia > DSM-2461 > DSM-2461 > Spirochaeta_F. Next base: position 5,805 of record JAEINM010000060.1, read on the forward strand.
ATAAGCCAGGGGAACCAGTTTTTGGCAATACCGTAAAGAGTCGGCCGGTGATTAATCGGCATATGAGCATAAAATACACTGGCTCCCTCTTGAAGAGGAAGTTCAGCTATTGTCGATCCGCACTTATCAAAGGCTGTGGATTGGCCACCTTGTGCTATCCGGAAGAGGGCACTGCCGTTTTCAATTCCCCTCCAGGCGCTCATAATTGAATGGGTTGGTGATATTTCAGGCCAGTCGGCACCGGTTATTATTATTAATCCCGCTCCATACCCCTGTCGGATTATTCCAGGGAAGTCTGCATCAAAACAAATTGCAAAAGCAATATCGCCCCATGGTGTTTCAATTTTTGGAATCGTCTCTGTTCCCTTAATAGCGTTCTCACTTTCACCCCCCGGTACTGGTTTCTGTTTGTCGTAATCTGCCAGAATACTGCCGTCTGGACCTAGAATGACCAGGTGATTATGCAGTATTTTGCTATTCCGGCGCATTTCCGGCTCAAGCAGCCATGTATTAAAAGATAATCCAAGGTATACATTATATTTTTGACAGAGTTCCGCTCCTCGTCGGATAACTGAAAGCTCTTCTGAGTATGGCAGAGAAGCGGCAACTTCAGCCCAGACAATTATTTTTGCCCCTGCTTTTGCCGCCTGTTCACTATCAGTGAATAATTGGTCAATATTGTCAGAAATACGCTCATTGCTAATGTGGGGGTCGACATCATTATTTCTTATTGCCCGATAGAAATCATGTCCTTCAGAATAGTACCCTTCATATGTTCCATGATAAGTTACTTCCGGAGTAATTCCGGCAACTAAGACTGTGTTTGATGTATCATCATTTTGCGATCCACTAATAAACCAGATACTGCCGAAAAGAGTGAGTATTAATATGCATCCGCCCCAGAATATTATATAGGCAGGAACTTTTAAGTTCTTAATTGTATTCCCCTGTTCTTTACTTTTGACGATCCGTAGAAACTCCCAGAGAGAGTTTATGACACTGGCTGTCCAGGCTAAAAGAAAGTGAATAATCCAGAGACCTCCGAGACTGGCGGATTGGGCCATAATCGGTGATAATTCCAGATTTAATCCATAAGCGCTTACATCCCAGGTTCCATAGGGATTTATGAACATGAAAATGAACATCGTTGCAGTATATAATGCAGGAAACATCAACGGTTTTAATCCGTCCGGTATTCTTTTAGAAAAATACCGGTCTAACAACATCAGAAGGAGCCGTAAAAATACATAGGCGGAGAAAACGGCAAAGGGGAGCAATAGATTGTGCCCTGGAACCACTCCGAAATTTGCCAAGGTAAAAATAATCGATTCAAGTACAAATAGAACAGGAAAACCGATGGATGGTTTAAGATCCCGTATTAGGCGGATGGAAAGAATCATCTGTATTACAATTGCCATAGGCACTCCGAAACGATTCCCACTTAGAGCAGTTGTAAGACTCAGTAGAAAAAATAGACCGGCATAGTAGGTGATTTCTGCATATCTTAAAATCATTTTTTCACCTTAACCTAATGTACAGGCTCCACAACCGATACAACTATGGCAGCTTATTTTCTTTTTTTCCTTGTCCTTTTCTTCCAGGAGAGATTCCAGTGTACTGAATTCAGGTAAGTCTTCAGGTGGCCAACCTTCTTTGGGTGAACCTTTTTCCTTATACCTGAAATCGCAATAAGGAGCTCCATTGCCCAGTGTCTGCGTCCGGATCAGTTCTACATCGAATTGGGACCAGATTGCATAATCACATAGGCATATGTATTTGACATAGTGCTCCAGGCCCTGTGCTTTATAAAGACTTAGGATACCGCACTCAGTGAAATCCATTCCATAGTCAAATGATTCTCCGTCCCCTTCAACAGCTATAGCTTTCCAGTCACCGGGCCATGTACTTGCCTGGGTCTTAGCCGCATCCCGATACATATCTTCTACACCCATAACAAAAGTTCTAAACTGCCATTTTACAAATGGAGTAACCATCTCCTCATATCCCTGTGCTGCTGAATCGTAAATTAACTTACCGATCTCCCGTTCTCTCATCCCTTTCTCTTCCAGAATACGAATGGTCGGGATTAAAAAAGCTGCTGCGAAATAGTTTTCAATAAATTTGTTATTCGTACCTAGAAATATAATTTCAGGTATAAAAGCTTCGGCCTTCTTATCGATAATCAGTAAAAGTTCTTCTGCTTCTTTTTCTCCATATCTGGCTGAAAGCATAGGCTTCATGATTCTTTCGTAATTTCTTGCCTGTTTCATAAATTGTTTTTCCTGTGGAACATAGCTTTCTTCCACGTCAGTGTTTGTAGTACAGGAAAATCCCATAGCTAAAACAATAGTCATAATAGTAAAATGTATTTTTTTCATTTGGTTTATCTCCTTGCTTAGGAAGATATTCTATAATGGAATTTTTGACTCCCTTCCGTATCGGGAACTCTGAACTCCCCATGGGATCGTCAGTTGAAAGAGAGAATTCAACCCAGAATTGGGGGGCCTTGAAAACATGGTGCCCTCTTTTTTTAATTATTTTTATTTGTCAATTGACAGGATGGGGTGGGTTCCTGAGAACCTTATAGATATGCCGTTTGGTATGTATAATAACATTCTGTCGCAAATCTTTGACTAATCCTTACAAAATTGTGCTATATATATTACTTATGAACCATAAGAAACACCTAATGATTAAACTCTTTCTATTATGCATAATTTTTATCTTCTGCAGTTGCAAAATGGCTGTTGGCAGCAAAATTCTAAATAATGATATAAGTGATAATCCCGGTAATGACATTATTCCAACAGGATTTCCTATCGGGGTTAATGTTTCATGGTTTAATACCTGGAATGAATCTCAGCCGCTGGCCAATGTCGCTCTATCAGGTCGGGGCTATCCGAATCCTATCGCTGTGGATTCCCTCAATCAACCCGATGGAGATTTCGACTTAGTACTCTATGAGGGCAATACTCCCGGAGGTGAAGGAATTCCCCTCAGCGGATGCAGCGGGGGAGCCCAAACCGGCCTGCATCAGGGTCGTTTTATAGGCCAGGCGACTTTAAGTGGCTCTGGCGGGACAATCTCAGATGTAGTTTATAATGCAGCAGACAATACAACGACTTTCAACTTCACAACTGTGAATCCGGGTAACTCTTTTGTCCATTTTTCTAACACAAGAAGAAATCCATCTGACACAATTCCCTCAGGGATTAAAAACCTTGAAATTATGCGGCCCGGTCATACTTTAGGTGATCTGCTCAATTCTGCTTTTACAGAGGTGATGACTCCTTTTTCCGCTTTTAGAGTAGGGCCCAACTGGGACTGGACCTATGAACTCGATGCTCCTGTTTGGGGTAACCGTGCCAAACCTGGAGGTATGTATACCACAACAGATGGAACAGGCGGAGATGGCGCTCCTTGGGAAATACTTATAGCTATGGCTAATGAGCTGGAGGTCGATCTGTGGATTTGCCTTCCTCCCAATGGCGATGAGGCTTATATGGAAAAAATATTTCAGACATTTTATTTTGGCTCTGACGGTGTAGATCCCTATTCCAGTGTTCAATCCAATCCGGCCTGGGCTCCCTTGGATAAAGAGCGGAGTCTCTATTTTGAAATAGGTAATGAGATCTGGAACTGGGCCTATCCCTATAACGTTATTACTCAGCAGATGCTAGATAAAGCCGAGGTGGAAGTCGCCGGAGGTGATCCGGATCATCTGGAATATGCCGGAACTCCGGGCAATTCTTCTCTTCTTATTCAACGACGAAAGGCCAGTTTAACAGCCAAAAGTTCAGAAATCTGCCGATCCGTGGTAGGTGATGAGAATATGATGACCCGTTTCAGGCCTGTTCTGTCAGGACAAAATGCTCAGCCCTATCTGGGAGCTCTTTCTCTTTCTTATATGAAATGTGTATTGGGTGGTTATGACTGGTTTGAAAGATGGCATGGCGATGAGTTCCCTGGAGAATTCAATCCCGAAGCATTAAAAACTCCTGAAGATGGAGTGTCTATTAATGAGTTCGGCAATGTTGCTCAGCCCATTTCCTACTGGATATACGGTTATGCTGTTGCTCCCTACCTCAATGGCGAGACGGTTTCTGAACTACGTGAAAACCTGAATAGTAGAGCTAAAGAGAATATGTCAGAGAATATAGATCTGGCAGAATTGGCCGGAGTAAAGGCCCTGGCTTACGAAGGGGGAATCGAAACCTATCATTCATACAATGAAGTGGGGATGGATACGGTTATGGAGGAAATGCTCAACTACTGGTATAATGAAGGCGGTGAACTCTTTATGTACTATTCTCTGGCTGGAAATGTAGGATCGGGCCTCATTCCCGATATGACAAGACAGGATCCGGCATCTTGGCCCAAATTGAGGGCCATATATAATGTTCTCGGCCTTTCTTATTGAGATAATATGCCTGGGTTGATCCAGAAAAGAGGGCGTTTTTCTGAATGTGACTTTTACTGAAGTCTAAGTTTCCTTTTTTATCACGGTTTCTATGGATTTTTTTTTTAATTCTACTCATATCATCTATAATTAAATTTATGGCCTGGAAGCAAAAAATTAAAAAATCATTCATTGAATCTGATCAGAAACGGCTGATAATCAAGTTTTCTCTCAGTCTCAGCCTCATAATTCTCTTGTTTTTACTTAGTATCTTTACAGGATTAATGATCAACAATAAAAGGATGATTGAAACTGAGATCCTTTCAAGAGCCCGTTCCCATTTTCAAAACATTGTTATGACCAGAAGCTGGAATGCCGGTTACGGGGGAGTCTATGTGGAAAAGAGCGAAGGGGTTCAATCCAATCCCTACCTGAAAAATCCTGATATTGAAACCCTTGAAGGTACAATCTACACAAAGAAAAATCCAGCTCTTATGACAAGAGAAATATCGGAGATAACCTCTTTTAATAGGGATTATCAATTTCATATAACCAGTCTGAATCCGATCAATCCCGATAATGCTGCTGATGATTTTGAGTCTCTGGCGTTAAATTCTTTTGAAGAGGGGCTCCCGGAAATGTACCAAAGGGAAAAAGTTGGAGATAATACTTTTTTCAGATATATGGGGCCCCTCGTTACAGAAGAATCCTGTCTGACCTGCCATGAGGAGCAGGGATATAAAGAGGGAGATATCCGTGGCGGGATCAGTATCAAATTCGGCATTAACGATATTGAAAGAAATCTGGAAATCAATAGAAGGCTCATAATCCTATTATCAGTCTCCACATCAGTTTTATTGTTGAGTATTTTTTATTTTCTTATTTACAGGCTCAATAAAAACCTAAAAGCAGCCTTGAAGCAGATAAAGGAAATGGCAGAAAAAGATAGCCTGACCGGTCTCTATAATAGACGATACCTCTTTGATCTTGGTGAGAAGGAGCTGGAAAAAGCAATCCGCTATAATTATGAAATGAGTCTGATTATGCTCGATATCGACTTCTTTAAGAAGATTAATGATACTTATGGTCATAAAGCCGGAGATATCACCTTAGTAGAGACCGCTTCTCTTATGATGAGATGTATGAGAAACATCGATATCATCTCCCGTTATGGAGGAGAGGAATTCCTGATTGTCCTTCCCGGGACCGGCAGGGACGGTGCCCTTTCTGCAGCAGAAAATCTTCTAAATGAAATAAGAACTAATGAGATTTGTATTTCAAATAAAAATACAGTGAAAATTACAGCCAGCATAGGTATTGTTTCCCGGGATTTCTCTAAAGATGCCAAGATTATCTCTTTCTATGAACTCATTGAATTCGCCGATAAGGCCATGTATCAGGCTAAAGATGAGGGACGGAATCGGTTCGTGATTATCTAAGATCTCATAAGACAAGTATGGCTTGTCTCTCTATTGGGTGATTTTGATGGGAACTTAAGAGCAAATACAAATTATGAGTTGGGAGCTTTTTAATATTATTCATTCCACAACAATGGTCGCTTTTTTTCGATCTCCAAGATTATCCGCAATGGCAAGAGTGTGTCTTCCCGGTGAAGGAGATATTTCAACCTGGTGAAAATTCCGGGTTGTCCTCAGGTAATCTCCATCTAAAAACCAGTGTATTTCTCCTCCCCCATCTCGATGAGCAGCTTGCAGCAATACTTTCCCCTGGCTTCCGTCAATTTCTATGGGAATGGAAACAGTGCTATTTTGAGTCGGGTAGATCCAATCAATCTTATCTGGTGAATCAGTTTTTAATGTTCCGGGCATCCATGGTGGTAATTTGCGGTAATCACTGTGATGGTATTGATAGTACCATTCTTCTACAGGTGGGAGAATGAACCACGATTTATGGCCCATTTTTTCTACTGGATAGTTGCTGCTGTCAACTCTGTATTTTCCATCTTCATCGAGGTGTACAATTCTGTGATAGGAACAGCTATCACCACCTGCTTGTGATTTGGGAACCCATTCTATGAGGACTGATTCACACTGTGGGCTTTTCAGCATACCTGACTCTTTGCAGATTTCTACCTGATTCAATTCTTCATATGGTGTTTTAAACCATGTCGTTGCCGGTAGAATATCCACCAGGTCAAATAAAAGAGGGGCTGCAGCCATTGAGCCCGTATTACCCGGTCTGCCTTCTCCCGAGCTATTCCCAATCCATACTCCTACAACATATTCCGGAGTGATTCCAATAGACCAGGAATCCCGGAATCCCCAGCTTGTACCGGTTTTCCATGCAATAGGATAAGACGAATCGTAGAGGATCCATCCGGATTCTTCATTGGGGCGAACGACCTCTTTTAATTCTTCCAGAGTGGTCCATATTGCTCCGGCTCCTATAGGTGAATCTTTTATCTCATAACCCTCTTTTATATCACCACCCCTTATCCAGCGGTTTGGGTGATAGTTATCAGAAAAGTATGATCCGGACTCATTAAAGCGGATAAGTGATCTTCCCATTCCTGCAAATAGACCGCTCATTTCCCATAGGCCTGTTTCTGCTCCTCCGACAATTAGGGTCAGCCCATAGTGACCGGCGGAGTAGGGCAGATTTAACTGGAACTCTTTAAGACGGGAATGAAATTTCTCTACTCCATATTGGCTGAGAAGATACACCATGGGGACATTTAATGACTGAGTTAACGCTTGGCTGGCAGGAACCATCCCTTCATATCTGTGGTGGTAGTTTTCCGGTATAAATCCTTTATAGCGCAGAGGATAGTCTGGTATCAATTGATGGGGAAGCAGGAGACCTTCATGGAGCATCAGAGCGTAGAGAAAAGGTTTCATCAGACTCCCGCTACTTCTGCTTGCGGAAATATTATCGACTTTATTCTGGTGAAGGCTCTCTTCATTCCCTTTCGTATTCCCTACATAGGCCAGTACATTTCCTGATTTTGTATCCAGAATGATACAGGCTCCATTTTCTATTCTGTTCAGTTGGAGTCTGCGGTGATGTTTTTCCAGAACGTAGACTGCTTTCTGCTGCAGTTCTCTGTCCAGAGACGTTATAATCCGTTCTCCCCTATGTCCCTCCTCCCTGGCTCTGAGAAGCAGGTGTTCGGCCTCTTTCGGGAAGGGATAAAGCGTTTCCGGTATAGGTTCTAAAATGGCCAACTCCAGAGTCATTTCGTCAATATATCCCTCTTCATGGAGGCTCAGTAACAGACGGTTTCTTTTTTTCATTAATGGAGCGCTATTTTTCCCGGGATACATAAGGGATGGGGCATTGGGAAGAACTGCAAGCAATGCCGATTCGCTCCAGGAGAGATTTTCGGGAGATGTTCCGAAGTAGCGGTATGATGCCGCTTCCAGACCAACGATATTACCTCCATAGGGGGCGTGGGTCGCATAAAGCTGTAGAATCTCTTCTTTGCTCAGGTGGCGTTCCCATTTCAGAGCTAATAGTATTTCCAGAAGTTTCTGGAAATAAGTCCGCTCCCGATTCCTGGATAAACGGACTATTTGCATCGTAATGGTACTACCTCCACTGCGGATGTTTCCAGCTCGGAGATTTTGAAGAGTAGCACGAATAATGGATTCCGGTCTTACC
>JAEINM010000061.1 GCA_016342385.1 Spirochaetaceae bacterium
TCTATTCCTATCCCGATTAAAAGCTCTTTTAACTCTACTATATAATGGCGAATCTATCCACAAAACCTTATCACAAAACACATCCATTCCCGATGTTCCCAGGATGGCGGCATTGATGATTATTTTTTCATTGTGAGCCGATTTAATAATAGTCTCTACCAGAGTATAGATAACAGGATGGGTAATAGTCTCCAGTTCCTTCATTTTAGATATATCGCGGAATACGATACGCCCTAAAAGTTTCCGGTTAATCTCCCCTGCTTCTGTCAGAATATCCCGGCCAAAATGTTCAATAACTACATCTTTCTGTATTTCCAGAGCTTCATGGCCAAGTTTATCAACATCGATGCTCCGAAAGCCCCTCTTCTCAAAAAATGAAGCTGCCGCATTTTTACCACTGCAGGCCTTTCCTGCTATTCCAATAATCACCTGATAAGCCTTTTAATGTATTTCACCCCAGCTTCCTGCTGTTTCAATAGAGACACGCAATGGTACAGACAGTTGCGCTGCACCCTCAAGAGCCTGCCGGACAATCTCTTTTATTTCTTCAACTTCATTATGAGGTACTTCGAGAATGCATTCATCGTGTACCTGAAGGAGTATTTTTGATTTCAGCTTTCGCGATGTAATTTCTTTAAAAAGCCTGATCATACCCATTTTAACAATATCGGCAGCTGTCCCCTGAATCCGAGAGTTCACGGCTATGCGCTCAGCGCCTTTTTTCTCCATCTTATTGCGGCTATTAATAAGATGAATATGTCTGATTCTGCCAAAAAGTGTTTCTGAAAGTTGCGTTTCTTCCGCTTTCTTAATCGTTGAATCTATAAATTCTTTTATTCCACTGTATTTTTCAAAATAGGCTTTTATAAAAGTAGAGGCCTCTCCTCTGGGAATACTCAATTCATTAGATAAGCGGAAAGCAGACATTCCATACATGACACCGAAGTTAATAACTTTGGCGATTCTTCTCTGCTCTTTTGTTACATCTCCGGGATCTACCTGAAAAATTAAAGCTGCAGTTCTGCTGTGAACATCTTCACCGGAGATAAAAGCTTTTGTAAGCTCTCTATCTCCCGAAAGATGAGCCAGTACGACTAGTTCAATCTGAGAATAGTCAGCTGAAACAAAAACATGACCTTCCGATGCTTTAAAAGAAGATCTGATTCTGCGGCCGTTTTCATCGCGGACAGGAATATTCTGCAGATTGGGATCTTTGCTGGAAATCCGTCCGGTCTCAGTTCCGGTCTGAATAAAATGGGTGTGAATTTTCCCGGTATTTTTATTAATAAATTTAGGCAGGGCATCGACATATGTGGATTTTAATTTGGCCAGCGTTCTATGAGCCAGTATTTTCGCAGGAACAGGATCCTCTTTGGCCAGTTCCTGTAGAACTGATGTATCTGTTGAATAGCCCGTTTTAGTCTTCTTGCCGGGAGTCAGTTTCCTGTCTGTGAAGAGAACTTCCTGAAGTTGTTTTGTAGACTTAATATTGAACTCTTTCCCGCAGAGGTAATAGATCTCTTTTTCTAGATCAGCGAGTTTTTCTGTTAATTCTATACTATAAACCGCTAACTCCTGGATATCGAGATTGATTCCGTTCAATTCCATCTCTGACAGAATATCTATAAAAGGAACATCGACATTGTTAAATATCTGCTCCATATTCAGTTCTTTCAATTTTTCTCTAAAAATTTCATATAATCTGTAGGTAATATCAGCATCTTCAGCAGCATAATGGGCCGCAATCTGAATAGGCACTGTATCAAAAGTTTTCCCCTTCTCTACAATATCATTGAAATGGACTGTTTTATAGTTCAGGTAGTATTCTGCCAGATAATCCATATTAGAGGGAGTCGAGCTATCAATCATCCAGGCGGCTATCATCGTATCAAAGAATAGACCTCTAGGGTAAATACCCCACTGCTTAAGGACTTTGATGTCATATTTAAAATTCTGACCTATGATTTTTATATTCTCATCTTCCAGTATTTCTTTAAGTTTTTCCCGTAGAACATCTTCAGGGATACAGTCTACGCCTTCTGCCCGGAGAGGGATGTAACAGGCTTCTTCCGATTTCACTGAAATGGAAAAACCTACAGGATTAGCTGAAAGGGAATCAATACTGTCTGTTTCGCAATCAAAGGCGAATACTCCGGCTTCTTTTACATTGCTGATCCATTTCTCAAGGTGTTCGACACTGACAACACCACAGTAGTTCCCCTGTCGGGCACTACTTTTTTCCTCTTCAACAGGAACCTCTGTCCCTGCTTTAGCCGCCGCATCAGATGCCATTCTTTTCAGACCGATTCTCTGAAAGACAGGAACTGATGCTCCATAATCAAGGGCTTCTATACTCAGATTCTCAATATCCTCTTCACAGGGACAATCTTTTCTAATAACAACCAGTTCTCTACTGAAATAGGCAGATTCCCGACCTTCAAGAAGATTTTTTTTCTGGGCTTTGGCGGTAATTTTCTCAATATTCTCATACAGTCCATCAAGAGAATCATATTCATTGAGAAGTTTTACCGCACCTTTGGCTCCGATCCCCTTTACTCCCGGAATATTGTCCGCCGAATCTCCTACAAGTGAAAGATAATCTATAATCTGATCTGCTCTTATACCCCAGCTGCTGAGAATTTCCTTCTCATCCATCTCGGTATAGCTGCCACCCTTCTCCGGTCTTAAAACATGAACGAGATTATTAACCAGCTGAAGAATATCTTTATCACCGGAAATTATTTTAATTTCACGGCCTTCCTCTTCTGCAATACGGGCATAGGTTCCCATCAGGTCATCGGCTTCAAATCCGTCGGCTCTGATTATGGGAACTTTTAATAATTCACAGAGTTCCTCTATAACAGGAACCTGTTCAAATAATTCTTCCGGGGCTTTTGCGCGATTTGCTTTGTATTCTTTAAACATTTCATGACGGAATGTCGGAGTTCTTGAATCCATAAGAACAGCAAAGTACTCCGGTTTATATGTCGAAAATATTTTAAATAAAGTAGAAAAAAAACCGAAGATGGCGGAAATATTTTTATCATCAGTACCGCGCATGGGATTATTTATAAATGCATAATAGGAACGGAAAATAATAGCAAAGGCATCTAGAACGTATAAGGGTTTTTTCATGTTTCAATATCTATCAGTACCGGCACTGATTCCTGTTTGTAGTTTTTCACTCTTCCCGGAAACCGTATAGAGCTGAGTTCAGTTCTGATCTTCTTCATGTGGGATTTCAATATATCTCTGACTTCACGGCTCATTTTAAGAGCCTCTTTCCGCATGATAGAGAGCTTCCCTTCGACCTCTTCCTGAAAGGAGACAGAACAGCCCCGAAGATGAGTGTTCAGAACCTTCTCGATAGAACTGATCTGTTGAAATCTATGCTGCTCAATTCCGGAATAATTTTCAAGTACAATAACAGAAGAATTATCCAGTATACTCTCTGTACAAAAGAGACAGTCTATTCAGTAGTTTATCTGTGTATTTTTCTATGGATGGAGTATCCATCATCCCGCGATGTTAACTCCGGAACTGGCTTCGGGGTTCTGGTTGACTACAGTTCCCTCTATGGATACCCAGGCCTCTCTTAGGTCGGACATGAATTTTCTGACCTGAATCAGCTTTTTGGTATCTTTATTGATATTGGCCTCTACTAACTGACGGTTAAAGAACATGTAGAGATTGTAAAGATTTTGAGAGATTTCCCCGCCTTTTTCAAAATCCAGAGATGCCATCAGTTCTGTCACTATATCCTGTGCTTTTGATATAGCATTATGAACAGCATCAAATTTAACCTTCTTCTTACTCAGTTCTTCTTCAGCAATAACCATCTGCTTTATAGCTTCATCATAAAGCATAACAATTAGTTTTCCCTGGCTGGCTGTTTTAACACTAGTCTGCTTATAGGCATTAAGTCTGTTTAAACTCATAGGAAAGCTTCCCCCCTCCACTTGAATATGGCTAATTTCATTATCGGATATAACAATTCAGCTCTTTACCAAAATTATAGTACAAAAATATAAAATCATTTCGAATTCTCCATCAATTTTGATACAGTGACAAGATCATAACCTGAAGTTTTTAAAGCTTCTATAAGCAGATCGATCTTATTGAATAGATAATCATCTCTATAGGCTGTTTTTCCCACTGTAACCGGTATAATCGATCCGGGTTTTTTCAATTTCATAATTCTCTCTATGATTTCCCTGCTGCTGAAATATATAGAACTGAGAGTGCCGTCGCTATCTCCGGCGACCCAGTCCAATGTATCGATGTCTCTTCCTATATAAGTATAGTTGTGATTCTCTGCTGCTTTAATAAAATCTGTATTCTCGAAATAGTACGGTGCATGCCACAAAGGTTCAAGCTCTTTTCCGGTCGCCGAGAAATATTCATCCTCATTATAGGACAAACCACGTAAGATGAAGTCTTCATTAATCTGGAATCTCGTGTCAGTCATATCAAAATCGGCATAAAACATAGAACCGACCTCATGTCCCGATCTTTCCAGTTCCAATGCGGCATCGGGGTGACGCCGGATAAATTCTCCATTGACAAAAAAAGTAGCTTTTAACTGATAATCGGAAAGAACATTCAGAATTTCTGAAAGACCTTCAACTGAATTGGTGAGGTTAAAGACCAGAGCCACATCTCTCTGCCTGACCCGGGAACCATGGCTGAAAACAAGAGAATCCAGAGGTTCCTCACTTTGTGGAAAAGGATCAAAATTTGACTGGGGAACAGGAAATAAGGAATCCGATTTAATTGAATCATTTTTTTTGATCATAATCCGGTTACTGTAAAGAGAAGAAGGTGCCGTTTCTAAAAAAATCCTGTATACATCGGTAAAAGTGACTGGATCGATAATGGAAGTGTACCGTCCCGTAGATGTCCAGGTTTTATCGTATTCATTAAATAGATATTTCGTCGTATCATTTTGAAGGATAATCCTTCCGTCTTTTGTAAACCCGGAATTCGAGAATTGAGAAAAGGAACTAATATAGGAGGAATCATCTTTAAAATTATACACAGAATTGGTCTTTGCTCCGGCTACAAGAACAGAATCACTATCGACCCAAAAAAGATTTAAAGGGGTTTCATGCACTCTGTAGGCCTGTACGGTCCAGGATTGGAATGTCCTTAAAGTGATGCCCTCTTCACCTGCCAGAGCAACTCTCTGTTCATCGGGAGAGAGAGAAATAGAGATAATCCCTCTGTCGACAGACTGAATAAATTCCAGGGGACTTTCTCCTGAAGGATCATGAGTGAAAACCATACTCTGACCACTGTTTCTGTTGACAGCCAGTATAATCATTTTCCCTGAATCGCCCCAGATCAGCTGCTTCACCTCCATGCTTTTCGGCAGCTGGAGATAAGGTAGAGTCCGGACTCTTTTCCCTTCGGCACGATAATCGGTCTTATTCATATCATAGAGAATAAGGTCCCGGCCGTTTTTAATGATTAGTCCCCTCTTTCCATCAGGTGAAATCGTAAAACTGTCAAAACCGGGCTCAAAGTCAAAAGGGACCCGTCCGGCCACGGTGCTCATATTAAACTCTCCGCTATAGAGGGATCGCGTAAAAATATCTGAAGAATCAAGACGATAGACAATTCCGCCATTGATAAAGTACAGAATGGAATTTTCCTCTTCTTCATTCCAGCTGATACTGTTCAGCTTACCCTCACCCACTTTTCTCATGGTTTCGTTCAGAACTCTATCTTCATTATACTGTTCGAGGGAATAGTAATAGAGACTGTCCTCTTTACCATAAATGAACATTGAGGAATCGGGAGACCAGAGAGCATAATCTCTTTCGAAAGTCAAATCAATTTCAGTTTTCAGATCACTGTATTTGCCGGTTACCATATCAAAGAGGTGAAGTTCACCCCCGACTATGGAAGCCGCCTTAACAAAGAGAAATTTCGTACCATCGGGAGATATAGTAACAGATGTAATTTTACCGTCTTTTATAAACTCTCCGCTGGTAAAAGACTTATATCCCGCTACAGCAGACATGGATTTGAAATTATGACTACTGCGATACAGTCCATATCGGTTCTGGATGAAAAGAGAATTTACCTGCTTGTTATACCAGCTTTTCTCGGGGAAGAATGTCAGCGTATTTAAGGTCAGATCATCGGCAGATCCGGAAAAAAGTGTTTTATAATCACCATATCCCGGAGAAAACTGAGTAGCTGAAAAAAGAAAAATATTATCACTGTTTATATTTAAATCTGAAAATAAAACCTCAGAATGAACACTTAGAGCCAGCGCACAGAGAAGAATAGTTAGAAAGAAAAGACGTTTCATCTTTATCACAATCGGCATGAATTTGCAGTTACTGTAGGGATTTTTTCACAAGTTGGATTTATTTTCTGAACAGAGAATTACAACCTGAATTATCCCATCTCCCTCCTCCTCCTTTCCTCTTGACCTGTCACCCAATCGGGAATATACTAGTAATAGTTATCATTAAGGAGATAGTATGAGAAATACAGAGCAAAAAAGTGTCATTCTTGAAGTTCTACAAACTCACAAAGATCATCCGACAGCCGATCAGCTATATAGTGAAGTACGGGAAAGACTTCCCAAAATCAGTCTGGGAACTGTATACCGCAATCTGGAAAAACTCTCTTCTTCCGGTGTCATTATGAAACTGGAACTGGGAGGTAATCAGAAACGCTTTGATCCCAATCCCATGGATCACTACCACTTCAGATGCATAACATGTTCATCAATCGAAGATCTGCCTCAGGATCTGAAAGTGGATCTGCCCGATATAAACTCCGAAACCAGGAGCAATAGAGTCATACTGGGAACCACTTTAGAATACTATGGTTACTGCGAAGAATGCGCAGCAAACAAAATATTAAATTAATTCTCGAAGAGACATATACAAAATTTCATCACAGGGAATTTGTTGAACCTGACCCCCTTCAGTTTCTATACCCTTATTCAGATGTGAGAGATAGAGAAATTTCAGGAATTATCGCCTCCTGTCTTGCCCTTGGCAGAGTTGGCTCTATTATAAAGATTATAAATGAAGTATTAGAGAAACTCCCCTCTCCCTTTGAGAATCTCATGACACTTGATCCTGTTGAAATTTCAGAGCTTTTCAGTGATTTCAAATACCGTTTTTACATAGGCAATGATCTGGTAGATCTTCTGCTGGCCATAAAAAAAATAATCAAACAGTACGGATCCTTAAATAATTGTTTTCTCCATGGATACAGAGAATCACATGCATCAGTACTGCCGGCGTTATTATTTTTTGTCAATAGTTTATATGATAATTCCCGGTTGAAAATGATTGCCGATCCCTCAAAATCCAGTGCCTGTAAGCGGTTGATGCTCTATCTGCGCTGGATGGTACGAAATGATGAAATTGATCCCGGTGGCTGGCAGGGTATTCCCAGGAGCAAGTTAATAATACCCCTGGATACTCATATGCGGAAAATCAGCAGAATGTTAAAATTGAGTACCCGGAATGACGGGGGAATTAAGACAGCTTTGGAGATTACCAAATCCCTTCAAAAATATGACCCTCTGGATCCGATCCGATTTGATTTTTCACTCACCCGTCCGGGGATACACCCGGACCTGAATTATGATGAATTTTCACAACAATGAGAGCAACGAAAATATCGGGATTAAATATTCTTCACGTCTACAGGTTAAATGATCAGATTTAACCCGAGATTGAGGCGCGACCATGTTCTAAGCGCGCAGAGTACGCTGTACTTGAGCACTTAGGTTATGAGAGCAACGAAAATATCGGGATTAAATATGATTATTTAGTGGCGAGGAATTGAGAGATTTCAGTATCAAGAACATCCAGACAAGCTTCCAGCACATCCAATCTGTCCAGATTCTCATGATCTTCAATGATATCTGTTTCTTCTGAGATCTTAAAATGATTCTCATCCAGATTCAGAGCACCACAGTAGGGGCAGAACTGAAAATCAATACTGAGAGGTTTATGGCAATGTTTACAGTTTTTTTCCTCTTCCATACTTGTATTATAATCCTCTGTTTCATCTAATTCAAGAAACATAATTTTTTTCTTACACTTTCATAATTTCTATAAGAAGTTCCAGACGTGAAAGCAGTTCCGGCGGAATATCTTTTTCTTTTAAATAGCCATCTGTAAGAGCCTGGGCTATGGGAAGTCCGGGATCGGAACCGGGTGTAAAACCGGTATTTTCCACATTAACAAAATACCACTCTCTAATAAGAGCCGCAAGAGTATTGGAGTCGATAGTTTTTTTCTTCCAGCTGGTAAATGATTTTGATAATTTACTCAGACTCTTCTCCTGCCTGTTTTCCTGAGCAGCTATTTTGAGTTCTTCTATTTTCCCGAGTAACTCTTCACTATACTTTTCCATCACCTACACTATAAAAGTTCTGTGGCCAGTTCGGCAAGCTTGCTTCTTTCAGATTTCCCTAAAGTTATATGTCCCGCCAGATCCTGCCCTTTAAAAGCCTCTACCAGATAGGTCAGTCCATTGGATTCCTCATCGAGATAGGGATTGTCTATCTGATAGGGATCACCTGTGAGGACCACTTTCGTTTCACTGCCGGCACGGCTGACTATTGTTTTCACTTCGTGAGGCGACAGATTCTGTGCTTCATCTATAATAATAAACTGTTTGGGGAGAGTTCTTCCTCTTATATAGGTAAGAGCTTCCATCTCCATAAGCTTATTGTTTAAAAGATGATCTATACTCTTCAGATTCTGAGATTTTGAGGCCCCGATAATATATTCAAGATTATCGTATAAGGGCTGCATCCAATGAGACATTTTATCTTTTTTGGCTCCGGGAAGATAGCCGATATCTTTTCCCATGGGAATAATAGGCCGGCTGACCAGAACCCTTGTATAATGTTTATCCTCCATAACCATTTTTAACCCCGCGGCCAGTGCCAGTAGGGTTTTACCTGTACCGGCTTTCCCCACGAGTGTGACGCAGAGGATATCCGGATTGAGCAGGAGATCAAAGGCCATACGCTGCTTAACATTGAGTGGAGAAACTCCCATAATGGGTTCAATAGTAGACGAAATATGCATATGCTTGTTTATTGTTTTATCGTAACGACTCAGAAAAACCGTTTTACCAGATTCTTTTGTGGTATATTCCGTATATTCATTGGCAATAACATCATTCGTTGTGCAGTCGACTGAACCGTCGTTAACCAGTTTTGTTACAAAATCCTCCTCGGCATTCTGTTCTTTAAATCCCGCATAGAGAGTTTCAATGCTGACTTTGTGCTTTTCATAATCAACAGCATGAACTCCCAGAGAGAGGGCTTTAATTCTGGCATTAATGTCCTTGGAGACAAAAAAGACCAACTTCCCTTCCAGTTGAAGATCATAGGCGCAGAGGATAATCTTGTTATCAGCTTTTGATGCCTTTAAATCTATATCCTTAATTTCAGAATGTGTCATCATCACTTTCAGAACAATCTCATCGGGAAGTTTCAGTCCATTCCTTAAATTTCCCGAATAGTGCTTATTGCTGTCATTTAAAAAACGAATAGCGTGCCTGGCACTACGGCCGCGGTCAGACTGCTCAACTTTCAGGTGATCCAGCTCTTCCAGAACCCAGAGGGGAATTATAACATCACACTCTTTGAAGGATAAAACAGCATCTGGCTTGTGTATAAGAACATTGGTATCGATTACAAAGGTTTTGCGTTCACTGGTTTTCATAGAAAATCCTCCATCGGTATACAGTTAATTATAAGCGGAGAGAAGAGAGAAAGTAAAGTCATAGCTTTTTTTCCTCGAGCATTACAAGGGAATTTCTTTAACTTCTTGCATGGGAAAATGTTTCGTGATAATATAACAAATATTCGGACATAGTCGAACCTTTTAGGATAATCAGCAATTGTTTCGTTTATAGGAGAATATAAAATTGAATGAGATTAACAGGAGTTCTTATATAGATCAGATATCTCCATTTTTAAACAAACCGCTGATAAAAATTTTGACAGGAATGCGTCGAGTCGGTAAAAGCAGTATCGTCAAACTCCTTATAACCCATCTAAGAGAACAGGGAATCCCGGAAAAAGCTATACTCTATATTAACAAGGAATCTCTGGTCTGGGATTTTATCAGGGATTATGCCGACCTGAATAAATATGTAATAGAAACCTTTAAGGGGATAAAAGGAGAAAAATTTCTTTTTATCGATGAAGTCCAGGAGATTTATCAATGGGAAAAAGCTGTTAATTCTTTTCTTACAGATAATATTGCCGATTTGACCATAACCGGTTCAAATGCAGGACTCCTGGCATCGGAATTGGCCAGTCTTCTCTCAGGCCGATATATAGATTTTTCCATACATCCTTTAAGTTTCAAAGAGTTCCTTCTTTTCCGTGGAAAAAAATCGGGTAATGAACGTGATGAATTCCGACTCTATCTCCGCTACGGCGGTATGCCTGGAATCCATAATCTATCACTCCGGGACGATATGATTTTCCCTTACCTAAATGCACTTTACAGCAGTATTGTTCTCAAAGATGTTGTCAGCCGAAATCAGATTCGCGATCCTGCTCTTCTTGATCTCATTATCCGCTTTGTCTTCGATAATTGCGGCAACATCACAACAGCTAAACGCATTACCGATTACCTGAAAAATCAGAGAATCACTGTCAGTGTGGACAAAGTTATAAAATATATAGCGTATCTGGAAGAGGCATTCCTCCTTCACCGAGTTCGGCGCTATGATATAAAAGGTCTCCGACACCTGGAACTCTATGAAAAATATTACGTGGGAGATATCGGTCTTCGTCATGGTTTTTTAGGGTACAGAGACGGAGATATCAGCGGGCTTCTTGAAAATCTCATTTACCTTGAACTGAAACAGAGAGGATTTAAAGTCTCCATAGGGAAAATAGATAATCTGGAGGTAGATTTCATTGCTGAGACGCAGCAGGAAAAACTATACATACAGGTAACACTGGAATTATCAGAAGAAAAAACCATAGAAAGAGAATTTTCTATACTTGAAAGAATCCCTGACAATCATGAAAAAATTGTTCTGAGTATGGATGAATTTCAAAAAATACAGCGGCGGGGGATAAAACATAAGTCAATTATTGATTTCCTGCTGGAGCTATAATAAACAGAGAATAGCTCACTCTATAGGCTGACATACCTTAAGAAACCCGGATAAGTTTGATTTTCGGGCTGCAGTTGGTCTCGATTCTGTTGCGCCCGCTCTCTTTGGCTTTATAGAGGAGAACATCGGCTTCTTTCAGCAGAAGATCTACATGAGCCTTATCGCCCTTCAACTCCGCCATAATGGCACCGCCACTGAAAGTGGGACGAATATGGTGAGAATAGGAGAAATAGTAAAATTCACTTTTAATCCTCTCCAGGACGTTCATTGAGCTTTCCAGGTCGGTATGGGGGAAAAGAAGCACAAATTCTTCTCCACCGTAACGGCAGAGAATATCGAGCTGACGGCTGTTTCTTTTAATTATGACCGAAAAGGCCTTTAAAACTTCATCACCGAAATCGTGACCATAAGTATCATTGATATTTTTAAAATGATCGATATCCAGAAGAGCCATTGTACAGGTGAGTCCGATTCTGTTTGAGCGCTCAATCTCCTTATGTAATTCATGAAGGAAACTTCTCCTGTTCAGCAATCCTGTCAGAGGATCTTCACTGGCCATTTTCTTCAGATGATTCTCTTTATTGATTCTGTCGGTCTGGTCCTCAACAAAGATGACATAGTGCTTTTCACTATGGCATTCAATGGCTTTAATCTGAATTTCAGCCTGAAAATGGGACCCCATATCATTGTAGAAGACCACATTGGATTTTTTGCCTGTTTTAAGATCACAATCGATATTTCTGAAAATTGTTTTCCCCAGAATATTCGCTCTCTCTTCATAGAACCACGACTGGGCTTTAATATTCAGATCCCTTATAACCCCTCGTGACGTAGTCAGAAATATGCCCTGAGAAGACATATTGGAAATTTTTTCGTAGATCTGATTGTTTTCCTTATATAGTAGTTCTGTCTTTTTAACTGAACGGAGACTGATTAGGAGATTGATTATTGTAAAAAGAAGAAACAGAAAAAATAGAAAAATCAGATTGTTTAAAAGTTGCTTTTTATCGGGGAAATTATAAAAGACATAGAAACCCACAAGAGTCAGAAAGAGAGTTATCCAGGCTGTGGATAATTTAAAAACTGTTTCTTTTTTAATGGTTACGGAGTTCTTCATCTATTTAGGATTTTCGGTATAATAAAAAAGGATCTTAGTAAAAAAAGGAAAACTCTTTCAATGGTCACCATTAATCTGAAAAATAAAACTCTGGAAAAAAGAGGGATAATATTCCTTGAAAATATATCTTTGACAATAAAAGAAAATGAAAACTGGGTTTTTCTGGGAGCTAATGGATCGGGAAAAACTGTTCTGGGACGGTTGATTTCAGAGGAAACAGAAAAAAGCTGTGGCTATGTCTCTTTTGAAAGGGAAAAGGAAATTCTCGATGAGGAAAGGGAAAATGATGAGACAGATATTCTCAATTATCCCGATCCCGGACGATCAGTGTCCCAATTTATTCTGCAGGCGAAAGATGACCGTTCTCTGCTGAAACAGCTGGCAGAGAACTTTCACTTTATAGAACTTCTGGATAGAGGATTGAAATATCTGTCGTCCGGTGAAATGAGAAAAGTTATCATTGCCGAATCTCTGATGCGCCATCCCCGGGTTCTCATTTTAGATGAACCCTATGACGGATTGGATATTCAGTCCCGAAAGGATCTCAGCCAGCTTATTAAAAAGCTGATTGACCGGGGAATACAGATTATTCTACTACTCAACCGCTTTAGTGAAATCCCTTTATTTTTCAGCCATCTCGGCTATATGCAGAATAAGAAGTTAATACTGAAAGGACCGGCTGGTGAGATCCTACAGTCCGAAGAACTGGATCGTCTGCACTATTTTCATCAGAAGCTGCCCGAATCTCTCCCTTCACCCATAGAGGTCAATGATAAACTTTACGACGGGGAAATCCTGGTGAAAATGAATAAAGTCTCGGTGTCCTATGGAGATAAAGTCGTTCTGAATAATCTTGACTGGCAGCTTAAACGGGGAGAACACTGGAAAATCACAGGCCCCAATGGTGTGGGGAAAAGCACCATGCTGAGCCTTATCTGCGGTGATAATCCCAAAGGATATGCCAACGATCTCACTTTATTCGGGATGAAGAGAGGAAGTGGAGAGACTATATGGGATATAAAAAAACATATCGGTTATGTTTCTTCTTCCTTTCAGACATCATACAGGGTCAAAACCTCTGTCCTGCTGACAGTCATCTCCGGTTTCTACGATTCAATCGGAGTGTACTGCCAATACAGCGGTATGGAGGAAAAAGCCGCATTAGACTGGCTGAAACTTATCAGACTGGATCATAAAGCGAAAAAACCCTTTCAGAGCCTCTCTTTCGGAGAACAGAGAATGGTTCTTATTGTCAGGGCCATGATAAAACACCCGCCCCTTCTTATTCTCGATGAACCGTGTCAGGGACTCGATGAGATTAACCG
>JAEINM010000062.1 GCA_016342385.1 Spirochaetaceae bacterium
TCATATAGGGGCCTGGAAAAACCATTGTTTCTTCAATCCCCATTTTCTCGGCAGCATGGGCGGCCACCAGCTGATTGAGCCAATTGGGTTTGTGGGCATCTGATCCTAAAACAAATTTGAAGCGCTTAAGATGGGGAGTGAAGTAACTGAGGTAATCACCTTTCCAGATATAGCGGTTATTAATTTCAATCAGACATTCTCTCGGAACTTTATTCAGATCAGCTCCCATTGCCATGGGATGGGAGAGAATAACTGGTTTACCAGTTGCCACCAGCAATTCGGCGCCTCTGTACTCCGATTCAATATCTCTGCAGTGATAGATGTAATAATCGAAGGGATATTTTACGGCTTCCAGCGCATCGGAGCTTTCATTAACTTCGCAGCCGCAGTAAAAGTTGTGGTCGTGAACTTTTTTTTCATACTCCTCAAAGACAGATCCTGTAAGGTATTCGAAATGATCACTGATACCGCGGATTTCCGCATGATTCAGCTCTGCTATCAGCTCTATTGTCTGCTGTGGTTCTATTTGACTGTCTCCAGTGGAGTAAATGGTGTGAATATGTAGATCCTGAGGTAATTTTGTTTTCATAACCTCTAATATAACAATATGAAGATATTAAA
This sequence comes from Spirochaetaceae bacterium, assembly GCA_016342385.1. Lineage (GTDB taxonomy): Bacteria > Spirochaetota > Spirochaetia > DSM-2461 > DSM-2461 > Spirochaeta_F. The sequence continues at coordinate 622 of JAEINM010000062.1, forward strand.
AGTAAAGGGTTTGAAGTTTTTTATTGAATTTACAGAGGGCTATAGTTTTGTTTTATCCATTCATTATTAAAATTGTCTCAACTCTTGATTTTAATATTATTATTAACATGAGATAATTGTCTGTTGCTTCAAATGAGGATTTAAATAGCATTTATAATATTTAAAATATGTTCTAATTCTCCGGGTTTCGTTTAAGAGCCCCGGGGTCCCCCCGAAGGGGGATAGAAGATTTTTTGTATTTACTTTCTCTAATTAGGGCTTAACTCGGATGACAAAATCTTCTTTTCAGCGATCTACAGCAGATTTGTACAATTTTTTCAAATCACTATGACTAATATTCTTATGAGAATCGGCAAAATTCAAAAAATGGGGATAGAGTTGTTTCAATTCTCTGTCGTTTAATTGAATTCCAAGCTCATTATAGGTGTGTTTGAGAGCATGTTTTCCCGATCTCGCAGTGAGAATAATCTGATGTTTGTCTAACCCTAAGAGTTTGGGAGGAATAATCTCATAAGTACCGGTCTCTTTCAAAATACCGTCCTGATGAATTCCCGACGAATGGGCAAAGGCGTTCTTTCCCACTATGGCTTTGTTTGCCTGCACCGGAAGCGCCATCATTTCGCTGACCATCTTACTGGTTGTGAGAATTTCAGAGATATCGATATTAGTACCCCTTTTGTAATAATCCCCCCTTCTGTCGAGGAGCATGACGACTTCTTCCAAAGAGGCGTTTCCCGCCCGTTCCCCAATTCCGTTTATTGTGACTTCCACTTGCTGAGCACCGTTTTTTATAGCAGCCATGGTATTGGACGTGGCAAAACCGAGGTCATTGTGACAATGGACGCTTAAAATGACCTTGTCTGTCAGGGGAACCCGTTCTTTTATCCTATGAATCAAGGGCCCGAATTCTTCCGGTACGGCCCAACCGACCGTATCGGGGATATTGACCACAGTTGCTCCCGCTTTTATGACCTCTTCTACTACCCGGCAGAGGTAATCAAAATCGCTTCGAGAAGCATCTTCCGTAGAATATTCAACCTGATCAGTCAGTTTCTTCGCATATCTAACTGCATCCACACCTCTCTGGAGGACCGCTTCCCTCGAAGAGCTGAACTTTCCCGAAATGTGTTTGTCCGATGAGCCGAGTACAATGTGGATGCGGTTTTGTTCGGCTTTGCAGACGGCTTCCCATAATTGGTCGATATCCTTTTCAACAGCTCTTGCCAAACCGGTTATGACTGGACCGCGGATTTTGCGGGCTATCAGTTTAACCGCCTCCAGATCCCCTGGGGAGGAAGCGGGAAAACCCGCTTCTATAACATCGACATTCAGCGTATTCAACTGATGGGCTATTTCAAGTTTCTGCCGGGGAGTCAGTCTGTTTCCGGCAGCCTGTTCACCATCGCGCAAGGTCGTATCAAATACCTGAATTCTCTCTGATCCAATTTCAATCATTTTTTCCCTCCGTTACATCATGCCTTTGTGGTATTTGACAAAAAGGGTCCAAAAAAAATGCCATGAACCCTAAAAGTCCATGGCATGCAGTTTGAAATGATTTAATTATCTGAATAAATCTCCCGAAGCTCTACACACCACAGACATATTGAGTAGTAGGAGTGCGAGTAGGTTGAGCTGTAGTGACAGTGATTTATTCATTAGTGAAATGCTATTGCTTAAATCTAGATTTGTCAACAGAGTTGGGAAATATTCAATAAATTACTGTTTTACTGAAATAATAGACATATTTTAGCTGTGTTTGACACTTGTCGTTTTATATTTTCTTATTCCCAGTTGAGAGAGCAGTATTAAAAAATCCTCTGGCAGCTTTAATGTTGGTTCGTATTAAATCCCAATTATTTCAGAGTCTATAATTCGAGATATTCCTGTGGCTCTCCGAGAGAAGCGGCCCATTTTGATAAGGTTGTCCTGTCGTGGGCCATGTTCTTTGAGTGCAGAAAATTCAGATAATTGGATTCCTGAAACTGGATCAGGTTTACTTTAATCTGATACCGCTTTTCGATAAATTCTTTTATTTTCCATTTGGTTTTTCTGTGTAGTCTGATCAGAGGAGCTCTGCTTCCTGCATCTATATATTTTTCATAGTTTTTATAATGGGTGAATACAGCTATGTTTATCCTTTTTGAAGAATAATTGTTTAATTGTTCCGGTATATATTCATCAACTCTTGAAAGAGCGCTTTCCTGATATTTGGAATATAGCTCTCTCAGTTTTAATGTTTCTTCAGCTACTTTGGGATCAACACCCTGTACTCCATGTTCCATGACTTTTATATCGGTCGCATCGAAATCTTTGAGGTAATACGCCAGTTCCGCTTCGGTTATGCCAATTGTTTCACGTAGGCAAGTCAATTCAATTCCTGTCAAATTTAAACTCCTTTTTCATCTGTATTATTATTGAAGTTAGAAAAAACATAAATATGGGGATCGGGAATTTTAAAGGATTTTTTTATTTTCTCTTGACGAATTTGAAAAACATAAATATATTTAGTATGCGAAATGTTCGTAGGCGAAATATGTTTGGAGGGCACTATGGTTTATCTGTTTTCAAAAGTGGATGTCAATCAAAATATCGGAGGCAAAGCCAGTTCTCTTGTAGCTTTGAAGAAGAAGGGTATCAATGTACCTGACGGACTTGTTCTGACAGCTGATTCATTTGAGAATGAAAAAATAAAAAGCTTGGTTAAAGCTAATCTGATGAAAAAAATCGGCTCTCTTTCAAATGGTTCAGAAGGTCTGTTTGCGGTTCGCTCTTCTGCCGAAGGAGAGGATTCCCGGACTCATTCATTTGCCGGCGAATATGAGAGTCTGCTGAATATTTCTATAGATAAACTACCAGATGCCATTGAGGAAGTTTTTGCCTCAAGAAATAACAGCCGAGTGAAAGCTTATACAGAGAATCGGCATATTGACGACCGGGGATCTATGGCTGTTATCGTCCAGAAAATGGTGAATCCCCTTTATGCAGGAGTTATATTTTCAGCTGATCCCGTTAAGGGTCGTTTTGAGAAAATGATCGGTAATGCTGTCAAAGGACTGGGAGAGGATCTGGTTTCCGGGGAAAAAGATTCTCTTAATTTCACTCTTCAACGTGATACAGGTTTCTACGAAGGACCGGAAGAACTTAAAAAAGCGGCGGGAAAACTATTCAGGAACCTTCATGACATAGAGAAGATATTCGGTAAACCGATGGATCTGGAATGGGCCTGGGACGGAAGAAAACTGCATATACTGCAGGCACGTCCCATATCAACTCTTTCATCCATCGATCCTGTCTCTGGGGGAATGAATGATTCTCTGACAGGGAATATGCTCTGGACCAATGCCAATGTAGCTGAAGCTGTTCCCGATATTATGACTCCCTCCACCTGGTCTGTATTGAAAGTTTTCCATGACGCCGGACCTATTCCCTTTTTCAAAATAGTACCTGCTGCTGCGAATATTGCGGGACGTCCATATATGAATATCAGTTATATGATATCTCTCTACTCGGTCTTAGGTAAGGACTATAGGAAAACAGGCCGCAATGAGTTTTTCGGACAAATACCGCAAAATATGGAAATCCCCCTGATTCCTCAGAGAAAAAAAGATATAAAACCAAGAATAATTAAAGCTCTTTTTACAAGCATCCCGGCATATAAGCGGTTACAGAAGGACATTCCCTCTTACCTTGAGGAAAATCCATCTCTTGTGGATATTATGAAAAAGAAAGTTCGGGAGATCGATGATATCCCGGGACTCGTAAGACTCTGGGAAGATGAGATTTATCCTCATTTTTATTTAAGCTGTAAATATCTGCGGGTAGCCACACTCCTTTTTGGAGACAGATTGTATAAATTGAGATTAAAACTGAATGATATTGTCGAAGAAGAAGTTACTAACGACATACTTTCCAATTTAAGCGGATCTGCGTCATCTCTGGTCAGTCTTAACCTGGTCAAGGGTATTTATTCAATCCAGAAGGGGGAGCTGAAAGAGGAGGAGTATATTCGGCAGTTAGGATTCCGTGGGCCCCATGAGTTTGAGTTGTCCATCCCCGATATGCAGGAGAAACCTTCGCTGATTAAGGATTATCTGGAATTAACTGCGAACAAAGACCCCATGAAGTTACTGTCAGATCAGAAAGTAAAATCCACAGAGGCATGGGATAAACTGAAAGCCGAAAAACCAAAATTGGCTAAAAAAATGTTTAAAGAGTTTTCCTTCATATCCGAGATGGCAGACAGAAGAGAACGGGTCAGGGCTGAAATGATCAGGATCATCCGATTCCTGCGGAAGTTCTATGTAAAAGCGGGAGATTTAAGTGGATTGGGGGACGATGTATTTTTTCTTCCTTTTCAAGAACTCATTACTAGTCTGGAAAAAGAAGAATACGATCAGAAATCAATAGAACAGAGAAAAGAAGCACATGAAATCTACAAAAAGATTCCCTTTTATCCTCCCCTGATTAAAGGCCCTTTTGATCCTGTAGAATGGTGGAAGGATCCCCGAAAGAGAATGGATATTGCCGATTCTGCCGATGAAACTCTGAATGATGAAAGGAGAGATTTAAGTGGTCAGGCGGCATCGGGAGGAATCGTAGAGGGGCTGGTTCATATTATTCGGGATCCCGAAGAGGGGAAAAATCTGAAGTCTGGAGAAATCCTTGTTGCAACAACAACCAATGTAGGCTGGACTCCCTACTTTCTCAATGCCGCAGGAATTCTGACAGATGTAGGAGCCCCTCTCTCTCATGCGGCTATTGTCGCCAGGGAATTGGGAATACCTGCAATCGTCGGTTGCGGAAATGTGACGTCTCTGTTAAAAACTGGAGATAGAATACGTATGAATGGCGGAGACGGTTCGATTGTTCTGCTGGATAAAAAGGAAAACTGACTATGACAGATTATTTTGAAGATCTTTTAAATGCCATTAGAGACTTGCGTCAGATAATGAAAGATATTACATACAAATTGTATAGAGATGCGGAACTTACATTACCCCAGATAGGAGTGGTCGCCGTTCTTTCGGAACAGGGACCCTGCAAAGTGAGTAGTATATCGAAATATCTGGGACTGGCGAACAGCACTGTTTCCGGTATTATCGACAGATTGGTCAAGAAGGGGATTGTCGAACGAACGAGGTTAGAGACAGACCGGCGTTCAGTGGTTATTTCTTTAACCGAGGGAAGCGATCAATATTATGTTAAATATAAAGAGAAACGGGATATTTTTATTCTGGAAAAATTAAAAGATTTGAATCCATCTGAAGCCCGTGAGATGACTGATATTCTGCTCCGGTTAAATGGGTACCTGAAAGATAGTAGGGAATCTCACTGAAACTTCAGAGTGATTTTATAAGAACACTCGTGTTACGCTAATCCTGGGGGATCTCTTTTTGTTCATAATATTTTAGGATATCATATTCTGTTTTCAATTTATGAATAAACTGTAATTTTATTGCGACCGGTTTCTTTTGATGTATAGAGGGCATTGTCGGCCTGTTCTATTAATAAATTCAGATTATTATCTTCATTGGGATTGATTGCGGACACTCCTATACTGACTGTTAGGAAATCGCTGACATCAGATTTTTTGTGTTCTATTTTTTCTTTTATCAGTTCCGATTGAATCAGCTCTGCGACTTTGACAGCTCCTTCTAAAGGAGTTGAGGGGAGTATAACCAGAAATTCTTCACCTCCATATCTTATAACCATGTCTGTTGATCTGTTTAGAATAGATTTTAAAATTTGTGCTACTGTTTTAATACATTCATCACCACTCTGATGACCATAGTTGTCATTATATAATTTGAAATGATCGATATCAATCATAACAACAGACATGGGGGATTTATCTCTCGAAAGTGTTTTCCACAGATTAGGAATATGAGTATCCAAAATATGTCTGTTAGACAAACCGGTAAGGGCATCGGATGTAGCCAGTTTTTTTAGTTCTTTATTAAGAATAAGAAGATCTTCCTTCTGGATATTAATCCGATTAATAAACTTATCAATTGAATCTGCAAGGTATCCTATCTCATCCCTTCTATTTAAATACAAACTTTTAGATGTATTTTCTTCTGTATCTACAGACTTTAGAAAAGAGCTGATCTTTAGGATAGGTTTTGTAAGAATTTCTTCAAAAATTAGAATCAGTATAAGGGTCATCATTAAAATAAAAATAATTATCCCGATCCTGAATATATTCATTGTCCTGGTGCCATATTTTGTAATGTCCCGATTTATGGATGTTTCCAGTAATAGTTGGGGATTATCATTTATATTATTGAGGATTTTGTAAATACTTATTTTGTCTGTATCTTTCTCTATATAATAGTCATTTTTCGATTGCATCAGATCTTCAAAAATTATAATTCTTTTATTATCTGAGAGTAAGTCCTCACTGTTATAGATTCTAAAATCGCTTTGAATCCGCTCTTTCATCAGATCCTGATAAGTATCTGTAATCATTTTCCCCATGATCATAGACCCTACGGGTGGACCTGTTTCATCTGAGCGGAATACGGGTCTTGAAATAAGATATAATAATCCCTCTCTTGTAAGTAGATATCCTTTTTTTACTGCAGATTGAGAATCTTCCATTTCCAAAATCCCTTTATCAAAGAGGATAGCGGGATTCTTGATATATTCATTTGTAAAAGAGGCCGATGTTATTTTCTCTTCTTCTTCCGGATTGTACATTTCACCCCATATCAGGTTCCAGTCCAGATCAAAAAAGTAGATCAGACTCAGCGATGATGAATAAAAAGTGCTTTCCACAAGATTGGAGATTATATATTCCGGACTTTTAGTACTGATAAAATGATAAGTATCGTCCCAGAATGACCAATCCTGTAAAAGTATATCGAGATTATATACTTCTCTATTAAGGCTGTTTTCTGTTCTTGTCAGATTTTTAAGTGCATAGTCCTCTTCTATTTTAATAAAACTCTGTTCTATTACCAACTTCTCAAAAATTAATATATAAGTGAGAATTGCTATGAATCCAATGAGCATAATTATTATTATTTTAAAATAGATGGGAATATCTTTGAAATTTTTATATTTATTTTTGAGCATATTCTAATATATTAGATTATCTTTTTAGATGTTGCTACTTCTTTATAGGTTCTAATAACAAATACCATGATTTAATTTTAAGAAAAGAATTCCTGAATTTGAAAGGATCTAATTCACTCAATTTACATTGGTTATTAAAAAACGTACTCCCAGATTATCCATAGGACTGAATTTCAAAATCCTTTTAAATACAGCATGGGCTTCCTCTTTTTTACCGCTTCTCATAAGGCATAAACCATATCCATGAAGGGATCTCAGAAAAGGTCTGTTATCGATCATACCCCAGGGGAGTTGTCCTTCAAAATTCTCTCCAAGAAAGTATTCTCCCATTTCGACACCGGCTTTGTAATAATCTATGGCGAAATCGACAAAGGGACTGTTTTCATCGTCGGGCATGTGAAAATTCCCCAAATGAGAGTAGGCATCGATGCATCGGAAATCTTTTTCTAAGAGTTTTAGGAGTATATCGATCGCTTCACTTTTATTCCTCTCATTTTTCAGGTCTATGGCAATACATATGGGATCGGAATCCATGTCTTCATAATCGTATCCGGGAATTATGCTGTCCATTTCATATTGGGTATATTCCTTTTCTCTGAACAGTGATTCATACAGATCTCTTATCTCAACGGACTGTTCATCAGGCTGCATGAACTCTTCCCGGGAAATGGAACCGTAGTTGTGAACTTTTAATGGTTGCAGTTGTAAATTTGATGGGATGAATTCTCTTTTGATTTGTTCTCCGGAAATATAGGTGGTGTTGCCGTTTTTCCAGTGTTTTGATACTTCAACGGTTATTGTCTCCCCGGGGATTTCCATTCTGTTTTTCCTGAATGTTACTTTCTCACCTGTTCCGAGAATTTTACATTGCAGGGCGGTATTGAGAGGACGGATAACTATCAGTTTTACAATATCACCGGCAGAGAAATACTTCCGGGATTCGTTTTCATCCGCTTCGATTATCTCTTTTGTTTTTTTGTCACCGTTGTGATGGATTTTTATCAGTAATTCAATTAGTTCTGCTTTGGTTTGTTTTTTCAGGGTTTTTGCAAGTGATTCCTCTGTCATGGGGGAAGGATATCATATTCTGGGTATTATGTTAAAGTTTTCTCATGGACAGAAGAAGGTAAAATCCTATTATTATTTATAAATTTTGAAGTTCTACCCATATAAATTATGTATATAACTTATATGAATAGAAAAGACAGGAAGTTTTTCGATGAAGCTTTTGCTGAGGTTTTACAAACAGGAAAATTATAGAATCTCACTGGCCGATTTTCCAAATGCCCTTTTCCATAAAAGCTTCTATTGTCTGTCTTTTGGCTTTGTTTATCAGGTTGGAATGAGAAAGTTTATTTATTTTTGCATAATCATTTAGTGTTATAATTTCCCGGCTCTCAAGATATGCCAGTCTTTTATGGTAACTGTCAGTCAGTGCTTTTCCGACAATCTCTTCCATAATGGCAGTTTTTTTACCTGAATCAAATTCCCGGAAAGCTTCATAGTATTTGACTCTGTCGATGAATTTTATATTAATGGGAACATAGCCTTCCTGAATGAGCAGAAAATTATTGATGACTCTTCCTATACGTCCGTTACCATCAACAAAAGGGTGGATATTTTCAAATGTCAGATGAAGAGTCGCAATTCTCTTTATTATGTTTTCAGAATTTCCGCCATTGTATGTAATTAGCATATCACATAAGAGTTTTTCTACTTCAGAAGGAGCAGGGGCGATATAACTTCCTACACGTACATACTCATTGTTTTTTCTGAATCGTCCGGCAATATCATCACGAATGTTTGAAAGAAGGATTTTATGTAGAAAAAGTATTAGTTCCTGATCAAGCTTTTTTTCTTCTGCTTTTTTATTTGTATAGGTAACAACTTTTGCAAGATTTCTGGCTTCAAATAATTCTCTTTCAGTTATGTATCTGTCCAGATCAATTTGTAAGAGGATTTTTTCCGTTTCATCGAGGGATAGAGTGCTATTCTCTATCGCATTGGAGTTATATACCTGTTCGGCTACTTCTGCTTCCAGTATTAATGTAAGAAGATTCTGTTTGCCCGAAGCGGCAGTGTAAAATCGTTTTCGCAATTCATCAATTTTTTTATATATACTCATAACTTTAGGCATACTCCAAATATAAATATTTTAACGGTTATGTCAACAAAACCGTTAAAATGTGGTAAATATTTGAGTCTTTTCACGGTTTTGGTATAAGTAAAACAAATGAAATCATTGTGGTACTTCAGGTTCGTGGAAAGATAATAGATTCTTTTGAAAGATTAAAGCAGCATCTGCTCCTCCACCCGCGAAGCGAGCTTCGGAGTCTTCTGGCTCGCCGATCTAGAGACTGAAGTATCTAATTGGTAGTCTGGATTGAAAAAGCAAAATCTTCCTTAAAAGTAATTTATCGTTATATAAAAGATGACAAACAATTCTATGGAGAAAAGGTTAGAAGCAAGTTTATTATAGTATCCAAAAAATGAAAACATGGCATTGCCAATCTGTGTATCTTCATATTCTTCAATATAGCCTTAGTAAGAAAATAATTTATGATGTTGGCTAACTGTGGGGTGAGATCAGGAGAAGTAAACTGAAAAAGCAGTTATTCAGTATTAAAAACTCCATAATTTATATTGTAATAAAACTCATCATTATTATTTTTATCATTAAAACTAACTTCCACTTCATCATTAGAAAAAACAATCCCGAATTGATCCAGATGATGATTCTCATTGTCTGTAAAATGAATATCGAAAGATTGCAGAAAGTGTTTACCCGGTTCAACCATATGCGTACTCTTGCCTGTACTGGTGCCTGCTACTGTATATATCCCTTTTACCGCTTTAGGCGGCATGACTATATAAGCCAAACGCCAATTAAAATTACTGACATAGGGATATTGAGTAAACCTCGTATTGACGATGTTTTCATTTTTAATATATTTTATCGCAATTTGGTTTATCTCAGAATCATCGACTCCGGGTTCGATGATCTCCATGCTGAATCCGATTAATCCCAAATGCCACCCTTCCGGTATAGATTGAAGGTGAGCGGTCATATCATCATCAAAATTACCTCTATTTATGTGGATGTCGCTCAGCCAATCGATATAATTCATATGAAGCTTTGTATTATAGGGATCATCACCGTTCTTATCATGGAAGTAGGATGTCCAGATATAAACATCCTGATTATTTATAGTCTCTTCAGAATAATCCATTCCCACTCTTTTCATCTGGTGATCACCGTCAGTGTAATTAAAGTAAAATGAGCTAAGTACAGGAAATCCTTTGCTACGTGGTTTGATCCATGGGTATGATTTTGTAGCGCCATTTTTCTCATATATTTCCGTAGATACAGAAAGCGGTTTCGGGGGAAGAGTCTGACAAGTCGCTGAAATAATGAATATACCAAAATAAGATAACAAAATGATTCCAGCAGTAATGTGTTGTTTACGTTTAGAACTTTTTTGATTTGTTGGTTTGGACATTTTTAACTCCTTGAGAATAATTATCGCAAAAGAATCCCAATCTGGCAAAAAAAAGCAAAATATCCTTAATAGGAAATCATGCTTTTTAATAAAAGCTGTTTTGTAGAGATGCTTTTATGACAGAGAAAGTTAGGAATTATTATTGATGGTAAACAACTTTATGCTTTTTCCAATTTATTTTTAGAACTATAAACCAGATCGTAAAATTTACTCCTGCACAAATTATGGCAATACTAAAATACATATATTTTCGTACTAATAGATATACAATGATCGAGTTTATTATATATATGAATGCGATAAATAAAAAAGGAACTGTTTTTCCTCCAATACTCTTTTTCTGTTGTGAAACGTCAATATCTGCTGTAATGAAATCCTTTCCTTTATATAATTGATGCCTAAGATTATACATTTGGTGTAAATATTTATTATATAGAACATCCTTTCGTTCTTGCAAATGTGCTATCCATAGTCCTACTAAATACGCAACTGATAAGACAAACAGGATATAATTATTATTAGAAATATTTTCAATATTTATTAATTTTTGCATTGCTAGAATGATTGTGGGTATTGCTATATAAAACGCTATAGTCTCTTTATAGATTCTATAACGTAAATCTTCCATATTATCTAGAACTATATGACATATTTTTAAGTCTTCTATTAAGATTTCATTAGAATTAGTGTTTATTTCAGTTTGCTTTTTTGCTGCCATTTTAATTCCTTTTTTTTCTTCAATAACCTGTGGATATTCTAGCATGAATACATAAAAATTATAAAAATTAATATTTATACTATTTGAATAATTATTTCCCGAGAGTCTTTCTAATAATCAGATAAGGACTATATTATAAATAGATAAAAATTTTTGGGGGTTGATTATGTTTTGTAAAAACCATCTGAAATATCTGGCCTTATTTTTCCTTCTTTTCCTACCGGCATGCCAGAATTATATTCTGAGTGAGTCACAACGGGTTACTTTTGCTTTTGTTCTAGATGATGATACTTTATATGTCGGTAAAAATGTTATTGCCGAAGTTCGTGATCACGATGCTTCGGGAGCTTTACTGGAAACTTTAGAGGCTCCTCTGGCTCTTTATCCCAACGCTCCCGGTGTTTCCTGGGCGAAGCTGACTACTCTCGAAGAGATAGAGACAAATCATAGGTATCATTTAACTTTTTTTATTGATACAGATGCGTCGGGAACTCTGACCAGTGGTGATCTAAGCGGTATTCTCACTTTTGATGTTATGCCCAATGCGGTGTGGTGTGAAAATAAGTTTTTTGAGGAAGAGCTGTTTCAGGAACCTTAGGGGTATTATTAGTTAACTTCTAAAAGATTTTTATGGGTAAAGTTGCTGAATACAAGAAATATCTCTGCTTAAGTTTTGCTACTCCTTCGCCGCTTTGCTTAATACTTTTCTTTCCGGACTTCCTTACTTCTTTCCATCTATCAGATTGACAATTGATCAATCATCTATAAAATGAATATCCATGTACGAAAAAGAAAGAGCTGCGGCAAAAGAATTCAACGTAAATCTGGAACACCTGGAAAACCGAGTCTTTTCCTGGGGAATCCGCAAATATAAACTGGATAAATCCTTTAAAAAAAATCATGGGCATTATATGGACCAATATGAAGGTTTTCCAGAGAACTATCAGTCTATGATGGTTGCTTCGTGGATGTTCTCAAGAGTTATTCTGGATCCTGTTCTTCTGGGTAAGTTTTCCAGAAATGAAAAAGAATCTCTTTTCCCGATCCATAATGAATATCTGAAATTCTGGAAGGAAAATCCACCGATCTGGAGTCTTTTTTCTATTCTTAAAAAGAAGGATGATGATATTTTCGAAATTAAAGATCAACTGACTGGTAAAATTATGCTGATACATTCCCGAGGCCTGGCAAACATGGAGCCGGATAAACCTATAATCTCCGCTTTAATGCCTATGAAAGAGGGATTCTGGCTTTCATATGGAATATTTCATCAATACAAGAGCTGCCAACCCTATCATCTTCTGGATCTTATACGTTTTATGGATTATCAACTCTATGATGAAGAGGATTTAACATCTTTTATTCACAAACACTACGCCCGTTTTTTTCAGATAGACCATACTATGGAATCACCTCCGGTCTTTAATAAGAAGGATCTTATTGAACGAAACTGGACTGAGATCATACTTCCCGGGTTTGATCCTGAATCATTATCCGATTCAGTTCATGTGGCACAACAGG
>JAEINM010000063.1 GCA_016342385.1 Spirochaetaceae bacterium
ATAGAATTTGATCCTCTAGCTGTACTTGAACTTAGAGATACTGTAGAATACTACAATTTTAAACTTATGGGACTGGGTGATCGCTTTAAAGAAGATGTTCAAAAAGGCATTTCAAGAATTGCTGAATATCCTGACGCATGGCAACACCAAACATCCAGAACAAGGCGTTTCGTCCTTAACTCCTTTCCATATAAAATAATATATGCAATTCATAAAGAGACGATCACAATACTAGCAATCGCTAATTCACATCGTGAACCGGATTATTGGGTAAATCGTATAGAAAAATAATTACCTGATTCCACCGGTTCTTCCTATAACAAGAAATATATGCTCGCTTCGCTCGGGCTGTGCCAAATTTTCCTTTGTCAAATATCTTGCTCATGGTAGAATCGCAGGAAGAAAAACGGCAAGATGTTCGCCAATCGACCTTCGGCGAACGCAAAACTTCATATATTGTCTTGGGACCGGACCTTATTTATTGCACCATCCTGGGCTCAATCATGCATATTTGTAGACTTTTGAGTGACAATATAGTATCTTTATTGTGAGGTATTAATATGAAATTTATAACCGTAAGAGACTTAAGAACTTCACCTGCACAAATTTGGAAAGCACTTCCTGAAGAGCAAGAGATGATTTTAACTAATAATGGAAAGCCCATAGCATTAATTACACCTATAAATGAGTCTGATTTAGAAGAAACTTTATCTTCAGTACGTAAAGCAAGGGCACAATCAGCAATACAACAAATGCAGTTTTCTTCAATGAGTAATAAAATCAAGCTTTCAGAAGAGCAGATAGAAGCAGAAATTAAAGCAACAAGAAATCAGCGATAAATATATGAAAATTGTACTTGATACCAATGTTTTAATCTCAGGTTTACTTAATCCCTCAGGTAGCCCTGCCGGGGTGTTAAATTTAATACTCAATGGTAAATTAAAGCTCTTAATTGATAATCGAATATTTTTTGAGTTCTCAGATGTTATACGAAGGCCAAAGTTTAAATTTAAAATTGAGTGGATTAATCCATTATTAGATTTTATAAAAATGGAAAGTGATTTTATTTTAGCAGAACCGTTTGAAATTGATTTTTCAGATCCAGATGATCTTGTCTTTTATGAGGTGGCAAAATCTGGAGAAGCAAATTATCTCATAACAGGAAATAAAAAACACTTTCCAGAAGAATCGAATATAGTTACACCAAAAGAGTTTATTGATTTAATTTACCATAAAGGTGAAAACTGAATAATTTCAAGTTTCAAAAGTACATCCTTGTACTTTTGAAAAGCTATAACAAATTCAGGGAAGAACTGTATATAACAGCAGATATACGCGGAGCCTTCGGTTTGGGCTTTGCCAAATCTAGCACTTCGTGCTAGATTTCATATATTCCCAGGACGTCTATGGGACAGACCAAAGAGTAAAAGGCGGAATTATGTTTTTAAGATGGTTATTTTTAGCAATTTTAACTTTAGTACTCACAGCTTGTGTTTCTTTTAATAAATCCTCCTATGTCGGGAGTAACATTCTTATTTCGGATCAGGGTATTTCTTATATGTATATGTTTTGTGAGGACAGCGGTCTGAATTATGTGATAACATTTCCTAAAGATTATGATCCTACGAAACAATATCCCTTGATAGTATACCTTCACAGTATGGCGGAAAGAGGAACGGATTTAGAAAAACTAATTCAAAATGAAGTAGGTCAAGGTAATGGTCTTAGCAAATATGCACTTGATGGCAAATTAACCCAATTTTTTACTATATCACCTTTGTGCCCAGAGGGCACTTATTGGTCTTTTCTAACAAAAAGACTAAATATTCTGCTGAATAATATTACCAATGATAAAAACATTGATATTGATAGAATATTTTTAACCGGGGTTAGTATGGGTGGAATGGGAACTTGGTCCTTCGCCATGGATTACCCTCACTGGTTTGCTGGGATCGCTCCTATAAGTGGTGGTATTTATAAACCGTTCATGTCTGATAATATTGAAGATATTCAGAATATTCCTATCTGGATTTTCCATGATAAATATGACAGGGAAATACCAATTGAAAAAACCTCTAACATCCTGAGAAAATTAAAAGAAGTTAATGCGGATCTACAGATAACTATATACGAAGAAGGTGAACATTATATAAACGAAAAAGTATTTGAAGAAGGCGAATTATTTGACTGGTTTTTTACATTATAGAAAAAGAAGGAAAGTGTTACATTAGGTTTAATCCCACATACTCGAAATCCAGAGTATCTGATGTTTAAAAATCGGAAAAATATTCTATTAATAATCAGAAATTTATTAATTATCATGAATTACTACGCATTTTTCATGAATTGTGTTATTCTTTGAATAGAGGTGATTTATGGCAAATTTACAAGTAAGAGATATGGATGAGAAACTATATTCATCACTAAGAAGCCTTGCAAAAAATGAAAAAAGATCTATTAGTCAGGAAGTGATATACATACTGCAAAAATATCTATCAACCCCCAAATCATTTAATCTAAATCCTACAGATGAGTTTCTGCAACTTGCTGGAAGTTGGGATGACAATAGAAATGCTGAGGAAATTATCAAAGACATAAATGATAATCGGAAAAATTCTTCACGATTTGGTGGTGATAATGAATTATTTGATTGATACAAATATCATAATTTATAGTCTAAAAAACAATGAATCTGTAAATGAGAAATTTAGAACACTAAAAGATACACCTAAGTCATTATCCGTTATTACTTATGGTGAATTGATTTATGGTGCCAAAAAATCAAGAAATATTGATAAAAACCTAGCCACAACTCATCGGGTCTCTGAATTATTTCCCATTATAAATATTTCTCCGGCTATTATGGAAACATTCGGTGAGCTAAAAGCGTCATTAGAAAAAAAAGGTCAAATTATTGACGATATGGATTTAATCATAGCCTCAACGGCATTAACACATAATTTAATTCTTGTTACAAATAATGAAAAACACTTTCGAAGAATTGAAGGATTGGAAATCGAGAACTGGGTTAACTAATAAAACATCTATGGAGATCAATCATGAAGAGTCAAATAATAAATATTTAGTGAAAACCGGTATACAAGGGAATTAAAATGGATTCTAATGAAAGAACACATGGAAAAAGCACAAAAAAACTAGTTATCATTTTTACTATATTGATCATTGTATTTTCACTATTTGCCAGTATTATAGGCGTTCTAAACTATAAGACACTGAATTTCACGGAATTCACTACTGCAAGCGGTCATCAAACAGAAATTTTAAGTGAAGGTATCTATCGATATAATACAAAAGTCTAGGTTTTAGGCGGAATACCATGGGATATTACCCGCTTAATAATAGGCATCCCCTTACTTTTAATTTCTCTTATCTTTTATATTAAAAATTCTTTGCGGGGAACCATGATTTTTATCGGTATGGTTTTCAGTTTTTTTTATCAGTACCTTTTATGGGCTATAGGATGGCATTTTAATACCTTGTTTTTAATTTATACATTGACTTATGGATTGAGTCTGACAATTCTGTTTTTAGTAGTTTCTTCTATTAGTAGAGAGAGGATTAAGTATTCAATAAAAAAGAATTTTCCTGTAAAAGGAACAGCTGTTTTTCTATTTTTTATCTCTGCGATGCTATTCTTAAAATGTCTGGGCGAAATTGCTCCGACAATCCCCGATGGAGAGCTGAAAGAACCCTTTATAGGCTATTACAATTTGTTCGATCAATCTCTGGATATTGGTATCATGATCCCATTTGGAGTTTATATTGGTATTCTTCTGTTAAAGCGAAATGAATATGGTTATTTATTATCACTGGTCAGTTTGTTATTGTTCCTCAATTTGGCTATTTCAATCATTACAGGTGAAGTGGTTCTGGGATATATGACTGGAACACTTATTTCCCGAATGATGGGAGTTCTGTTTTTCAGTCTCTTTCTTATTATCGATATTCTAATTCTTGTGAAAGTATTAAGTGCTATAGATGATATGAAGGACGCAGGTAGTAAAAGAGCCTTTTTTTCTGGTTTCTGATAAAACATCATTCCAATAATAATGGGAATTAAAGAGGTACATTTTAATGGAATATAAAAGAGAAATACTCAGAAATGAGAAGCCTTTCAAGCTCAGATGTTAATACTCTTTATCAGTGATCCTCTCCTCCGCATCCTTTGCCTCCTCCAAGCAGCTGAGTCGGATCCAGTCCCGCTTCATCATAGACCCTATATATCAGATCCTGAACATCTTCAACTTCAATCCCCAATTCTTCAAAAGATTTATAATAATCATCTTCTGATTCAAGCTTGAACTGCTCTTTCAGGTAAAGTGGATGAATCTGGAATATCTGTACTATATGAATCATCTGATTATCCCTATGGATTTTTTCAGGACCATAGAGAAGCCTTTCAACATTTTTTTCCAGGCCTGTATCGGCTTTCCAGACAAATTGTTTTGTAAGAGATGTAATGGACAATACAGAGACAAAAATGGCCAGAGTCCCGAACAAAATAAGGGACACTTTTATCGGTTTATGTCTTTTGGCCGGAGTGGAATAATAAAGAGTATCCTCGATGGGACAGGTATTGATACATTCACTGCAATTGATGCATTCAACCGATTTGGTCTCTATTTTTTTAGAGATTTCTAATCCCGCGGGGCAGTTCAAATCACAGGCACCGCAATCGATACATTTTTCATCGTCTCTTTTGATCCGTAGGAAGCCAATTTTAGAGACAAGGGCCAGAAATCCTCCCATAGGGCAGAGATAGCGGCAGAAGGGACGATCTGAAAGAATACTCAGTCCCATTGTTGAGAACAGCACAATAGCACCAATTAAATTTTTAGTGAAAAGTTCATCAGTTCCGATGTGATGATAAGCTACCCAGGGATCAAAAGGAGAAATAACCAGTGTGAGTGTTTTCCATGAAAGAGCTAAAAAAAAGATTAATACAACATATTTCACATATCTGAGTATTCGATCAGCCCTAGGGGGCAGATTGAATCTTTTTGAAAAGAATTTATGACCAGCCATTCCGAAGAGTTCCTGTAAAAAACCCAGGGGACAGATGTTTCCACAGAAAGAACGTCTGAATATGAGAGCCGTACCAACTGATGTCAAAAGCAGAATGACACTGCTCCAGGCAATTTTTTTCAATAAAACCTGGTAACGGAATAGCGCCCAGAGAGATTCCAGGCCCCCAAAAGGGCAGAAAGCATCAATAGGCGGGTATAGTTTGATAATCTGATGCATCCGGCCCATAACAGTTGTTAAAATTAATATGGCCAGTAAAATTGTCCATCGGACAAATCTGAGTGTATTCTGTTTTTTCATATAGAAGAGATTATATATTCAAACATTCAATAGATAAAGTGAATGTTGTGGCTAGTTTTTTTTTTATGTACAGAAATCAGATTAACTCTAATAATTAATCTACAAGACATATTACCATCATCGATGGCAATGGGAGATATAAGTGAAAGAGGAAATAGTAAATCAATATAGACACTTCTGGAAAACCTATGAAAAAATTGTATTTGATTTTGATGAAAAATCCTGGCTCATGTCAGGTTTTGGTTTAACCACTCCTGCCTCATTAGCATTCCATATTCTTCAAAGCACAAAATATTATATGAAGGATTCTACAGCTTTTGTCTTTCAAACAGGGGAAACATGCGATTCCGATTGCAGTAAACTAAATGACTGCGATTTACCGGATAAAGAAGATATATTATTCTTGGTTGGTGATGTTCAGGTCAAATCTGAAAAATGGCTTCAGAAAATGGTATTGAAATCTGAAAATCATAATTTTGGATGGACCGGTAAAAACAATCTGAGCGTAGCTCTCTTTTTAATAAGACATAATCAATTCCATCTCGGTGAAATGAATGCCCTGCTCAATGAGTATAAAAAGGGAAAAGCAAAAGATCATTTTGCAGAAGCATTAATGCTTTATAAGTGATTTTAAAATCAATTATTAGTATTTTATTAGTGACGGAAACAGAGAAGAGTATCTTGTTTATCTTTTATTACAATCTTTTTTTTTACTATAGTGGCATGAGGAATATGGATAAGAATTGCGATTATATAAAACTGACCTTTTTACTGGATAACTGTCCGGTGCTCCATGATAATCCCAAAGACTGTCCATTATATTCATTAAGAGGAAAAAGCATAGAAGATAAGCATAAATGGCTCTCCGGTTTAAGTGAAGCTCAAATATCTGAGATCTTATTTATCCATAGCCAATGTTATAGTGCAAGTCTCATTTCACTGTAAATTCTCTAACTTTCCCTGTATAAACGTACTTCCCGGATAGAGACTCAACATCATGCGGTAATTCCGTATGGCATCATCGGTTCTCCCAATAGCCACAAAAGCATCACCCAGGGCAGACAAAATAAAATATCGGTCTTCATCGGACAAATTATCACTTCTACTGAGATCTATGAGCATTTCTATCCCTTTTTCTTTATTCCCTCCGAATAGTCTGGGGGCATTCATTAGCCCCTGTGCCACAATGAGTGCGGCTCTGGCATTAGTGCTGTCCAGTTCAAGGGCTTTTTCTGCCTGTTTCTGAACATCAGATGAGTGACTGATAATGTATCCCACACCTTTCTGGAGCATAATAAAACTGCCCGCATCGGAAATCAGTCGCCATCCCTCACTGTAGTTTTCATAATCCAGTGAGATTTTCGCCAGTTCCTGACTTTTTTCTAACTCTCTGATCGATTTCTTTTTCTCTTCTTGAAAAAACCATATTTGTCCACGAAGAAGAGCTGTCCTGGACTTCCAGTAGAATTTATCCAGGCTGTCGGGTAACTGATCCAGAGTCCTGTCTATATCTGCCACTTTCTGAAGAGTTATCCCATATGAATCCTCTGCGTTAATCCACAGATTCACAATTTGTACATAATCCTGTGATATTTTTTGTATATCATTACTGTAGAGCAATGATAGACAGCTGATAAGAGAAAGTATGATCAATTGTCTTTTTCTATTCATTTTACGGCCTCTTTTTTACCGTATAACATTCCGTAAAATAGAGGAATGATGATTAAAGCAGTGAGTGTACTAAATAAAAGGCCGAATATTATGGTACTGGCCATGGGTTGCCAGACGACAGAAATACCGCCTATTCCCAATGCTGTTGGCAGCAGGCCGGCTATTGTTGTCAGAGAAGTCAGTATAATCGGCCTCAATCTGGTTTCAGCCGCTGCAATGACTGCTTCGCCAACACTTTTTCCCTTCTTTCTCAGCTCATTAATGAAACTGATGAGAACAATGGCATCGTTGACCGCTATTCCCGCCAGGGCCACTCCGGCATAGAGTACAGTTGTACTGAATGGTGTTCCACTGATAAAGAGATAGAGTATTATTCCGGCAAAAGCCATGGGTACGGAAAAAAGAATGAGAAAGGGCTGTGTGTAGGATTTGAATTGTGTTCCCAGAATCAGATAAATGAGAAAAACACCAATGAGGAAGATCTGCAGTATCTGAAAGAGCAGTGTATTGAACTCGGCAAACTCACCACCGACTTCAAGAACCTGATCGGGATAGAGAAGAGAATACTCATTTTCTACCATAGTCGCAATAGATTCATTTATTTGAGGCACAGTCTCATTGCTGTAAGCCCCGGATGAAATAGATACCACCCGTTTCCCGTCAATTCTTTTTATTGTGCTCAGACCATTGGCTTCTTCTATGTTAGCCACAGCGCTGAAGGGTATTCTTGTACCTCTGTTTGTGGGAATAAGCAACTGTTCCAATAGATCAGCACGGAATTTACCCGCTCTTTCATATCTTACAATGACATCAATAGATTCGTTATCCTGAACAAAAGATGTGGCTTTTATTCCATCAACTGCAGCGCGTATATACTGGCCGATAGAGAAGATGCTCAGCCCATAGGCCGATGCCCTTTCTTCATTGACTCTGATTCTCAACTCCGGAGAACCGCCGCTGAGGTCATCTTCTACATTGAGGAGCTCCGGATACCTTCCCAGCTCCTCTTTTATTCTGGATGAGACTATCTGCAGACCCTGTAGATCATCGCCGAATAATCTGAAACTTACAGGAGCAGACTGGGGGGGGCCATTCACTGCTTTTCTGAAGAAAACATTTTCCGGTCCCGCTATCTCTCTTGTCAACTCCCGGCTTTCGCCCATAATCTGTGATATGGATCGTTTTCTACCATCATTTTGTTCTGTCAGATCTACAAGAATCTGGGCAACATTGCCCTGACTGGTATTGCCGTCCTGTGACGATTGAAACCCTACAGAAGAACTAATAGAAACCACTTCTCCATTCCCGATCAAGGGAAAGAGAATTTCTTCATACTGCTGTACTATTTTATCTGTTCTGTCTCTGGTTGTACCGGAGGGCATCTCTATGTCAATATAAAAAAAAGTATAATCTTCGGCGCTGAAAAGATCCTGATTGAGAGTCCCCGCCAGACTGAGGAATAGAATCATAAGAGCAAGGGAAATAAAGACAGTTCGCTTTTTTATTTTATAAAGTTTCTCAAGGAAATGTGTGTATTTTTTCTTAAAAGGATCGAAAAACCGTCCTTCTTTCCGCACTTTTTTGCCACCGGGCCATTCGGCATAATGAGAAGGGATAAAAACAAGTGCTTCAAAGGTGCTGGCTATCAGGGCAATTGATACTGTCAGAGGTATGACTCTGAGGAATTTTCCAATAGTTCCCGGAAGAATCATTAGGGGGAGAAAGGCTGCAACAGTTGTTGCCGTTGCAGCGATAACCGGAAGAACAACCTGATCAGTACCTTTAATTGCGGCATTTTCGCGAGTCAGATTATTCTGCTGCAGTCTGTAACTGTTCTCAATTAGTACAATAGCATGATCAACAATTAAGCCCAGTACAAGGACGAGACCGAAGAGTGTATTGGAATTAAAGGTTTCTCCCATCAGATCGAGAATGATAAAGGTAATGGCAAATGTCAGGGGGATCCCCAGTGCTGTCATCAGAGCATTCCGCAATCCCACAAAGAAGAAGAGAATGAGTATCAGCAGTAGTAAACCGAATAGGGCATTATTGAGAAGAATATCCAGACTGGAGCGAATTTGTACGGTAGAGTCATTTAATAGTGTCAGAGTTATGTCATCAGTCAGTTTCTTTTCCCATAGAGAGACTATTTTTTTTACATCTTCTGCAATTTTTACAGAATTCCCTTTGGGGATTTTTGTGATCCGCATGGTTACGGCAGTTTCTCCGTTAAATCGGGCTTCGCTTCCGTCATCCTCATATTCTTCACTAACTGAAGCAACATCTCTTATATAAATAATCCCCCGCTGATTTTCACTTCTGCGAATAATGACATCACCGAAATCATTTACTTCATCCAGTTCTCCCACTGTTCTCACAAGGTAATCCCTTGTTTCTGTGCTCACCGTTCCTCCGGGAACATTCAGATTCCTCGACTGTAGTATCCTCACTATTTCATCGAGTGTTAAACCGAGATTATCCAGACGATCCTGATCAACTGTCACAGCAACCTGCTTATCTCGTGCACCGACCAGATCAACAGTGGAAACCTCATTTATTCTTTTAATTTCATCGGACATTTTTTCAGCCGTTTTCACAAGTGTTTCATATTCCACATCACCCGATAAGACTACTTCTATAACAGGAGCGAAATCATTGGACGAAAATGAACTGATATTTTCCTGAAGAGCATCAGCGGGCAGACGGACTCTGCTGAATCGGGTCCGCACATCCTGGAAGAGTTTATCAAATCTTTCCTGCTTGATATTGCTCTCGAATCTGATTGAAACAACAGCGACTCCTTCACTGGACACAGATTGTATTTCATCTACATCATCAAGACCCTGCATCTCATTTTCTACAGGTATGGAAATTAACTGTTCTATGTCTTCGGCTCCAACACCGGGATAGGGCACAGTTATAAACACCCAGTAAAAAGGGACTTCGGCAAATTGTTCCTGGGGCAATCGCCGTAGACTGAAAAAACCCATAACCAGAAGAGAAACCATCAGAATATTTATCAGTACTCCGTTTTTTACGGAAAATGTTCCCAGTGTCATCGCCATTCTCCTGTTGTACCAACTATGGTCGGCTCTACGGAATAATCATTTCCCAGTGATGAGAGGGCACTGACAATGAGAATTTCACCTTTTTCAAGGCCACTCACCACAACACTATGACCTCCTAAGGCCTCTCCTTTCTCTATGGGTTTAATCCGGGTTTTATTATCCTCGGCCACAATTACAGATTCTTTCCGGTCCCGTATGACAATGGCCGAAGAGGGGATAATGATCTGATTTGTCTCGTCAAGAGTATTGATTCTGACTCTGCCGGACAGACCTGATCTCATATTTAAACCGGGTTTATTGTCCCAGCTTATCAATACGGGAAAACTTCCTGTCGACGGATCTGTCCCGGTTCCTATGGCCTCTACTTCAGCATCTATGGTTTCTCTATTGAATCCGCTATTAATCATTACCTCGGCTTTAATCCCGGCTTTAATCAGATTCACTTGTCTTTCTCCCACAGAGATTTCCATTTTCATAGAACTTGTATCGATAATTCTGGCAACGGGAATACCGGGAGTCAGAAAATTCCCTTCACTGAGGCTGTTTCCTATAAGGGCAACTGAACCGTCAAAAGGAGATCGTATCGCCGTATCCTCAAAGGCCTTGGCCGCTGATTCATAAGCGTTTTGTGCCTGAAGCAGACGGGAACGGGCACTATTGTAATCACTTCTGGAATAGCCTCCGGTTTTATATGAACTTTCAATTGCCTGAAAATCGAGTTTATTCGATTCGTACTGTAGTAAGGCGAGGTCTCTATTTAAAAGGGCCATCCGATCTTCCACTTTCAGCAGAATATCTCCTGCTTTAACAGTCTGTCCCGGAATGACTTTCATCTCTGTAATTTTCCCCTGAGTTTCAGAGACAGCCCAGGCTTCTTTTCTTCCGTAGATAATCCCCGATGCTTCAATATAGGGGATTAATTTTCCTTCAGTGACTTCAAGAGCTTCAACTGAAATGGGGAGGACATTTTCCCCGGGGGTCCAGGTAGCGGAGCTGGTCATCTCAGATTCAGGTTTTTCAGAACATGATGAATATATCAATGTCATTAAAACTAGTGTGGTTATTAAGGTTATTCTCTTTTTAAGCATATTTATTTCCTTTTTTCCTATTTAAAGAGTAGTCAGTTTTTCCTCTATATTTTGTAAACCCAAAACAGTCTCATATCCCTCAATTATAGTTGAAGCGTAATGGATTACCTTTGTATATTTCAATTTATAAGATACATCTGCCCCTTTTCCGCCAATTATAATAGGGCAGTGAATATCTCTGCTCATGTCAATTTTCTGAAGATAGGCATCTAGCCCGGCTTGAAAAAGATCCATAGATATGGAAATACTTATAACAGTCGGGGCGATTTTCTCAGCCATAGACAGTAAATCGTTAATCGGTACATCGGTGCCGATAAAATAGGTTTTCCAGCCTCTGTTTTTTAATAATTGAGAAAGCATAAACAATACAATGTCATGCTTATCTGAAGGGGCGCAGAATCCCATCCAGACATTTTTACATTTACTGTCAATTAATGGACTATTATTTTCTGAAGCAGATAGAAGCGTTATAAGCTCTCTGATTTTGGCGCTGATCAAATGTTCTTCCCATATGGAGATTTCACCGTTCTGCCATTTATCTCCGGTTTCTTTTAATAAAGGTATCAATATTGTAGTAAAAGTCTTTTCTAAGGTTAAACCATTTGTTTTTTTCCAACCATTAATATAAGCCCGGCATTCTTTTAGGGAATTATTTAAAAGCAAAGATATAAGCTGCTTTAGGTTGAATGGCATATTAGTGGAAATATCCTGTTTTAGATTGTAACCACTGAAGAGAAGATCGGGAGAAATCCCGAGATTTTCTGCCAGTATAATAATTGTTTTTTCGCCGGGAAACCTTGTCCCTCTTTCGTAGTTAGCAATATTTACCTGTCCGACTCCGGATTTGTCTCCCAGGGATGTCTGTGTTAGTCCTCGCCTTTTTCGGTAAAATTTTAAATTTTTAGCAAATATTCCATATTCCATAATTTTAATATAACATATAGTAATAAAATTAGCAATTAAATTGACATAATTACATAATGTAATTATTGTTTATGGAGAAGAGGTATAAAATGAAAAAGAATATTATTTTATCTATTTTAGCTATTTCATTTGTAACAGCAATTTATTCTCAGTCAAATATCCAAGTGGATATATCGGCAGAAGCGGGTTTCACTGGAATTCTCACGCATGTCATTCAATCGGGAAGTTCAACAGATAAAGGAGATACTTTTAATTATGTAAAACAGGGTAACCAGGATACACTTATTCCCTTTACCCGCTTTCAGGCCGATTTATCCCTTTTTAAAAGACATCACCTGATATTTCTCTATCAGCCTCTGACAATTGAAACCCGGGCTCCCATTGCCGGTAATTTCAGATATGATTCTATCGACTACACTCCGTCAGATGGATTTCTCGATTTAACCTATGCTTTTGACTTTTGGAGATTTTCCTATTTATTTGATATCATCGAGCCCGGTGGATTCTTTCTCAGTGCCGGTATATCTCTGCAAATTCGAAACGCTTCCATTATATTTAAAGCCAGTGATAGTCTGAAAGGATCAGTTACAGACAATATCGGACCTGTGCCGATAATTAAATTGCGTTTAGGTTATGAATGGGGCAATGGTTTGTTTGTCCTTTTTGATGGGGATGGATTTTATGCCAGTAATAAATTCCTCAATGGTGCTGACTATCCGTTTATGGGGTATATATATGACCTTTCCCTTCGAGGTGGATATGAATTTAATGATTCAACCTCTTTATTCCTCAATCTCCGGTTTTTAGGTGGAGGAGCGGAAGGAACAAATGATATAGATCAATACACTTATAATGATCTTCACACTTTCGGTTTGACTTTGGGCTATGTTCTACATTTGTGAAGTTTAAATTGACAGTTATCTGGCCAGCAACTATGTTTTAAGGGAATAGGTTTTATAATATTTTATACTATACTAGAGCCTGTCCCAAAACGGTCTAATTTCCCCAATGCGCAGAATTAAGAAATTTCGATCTATTATCGAAGTCATTTTCCCCACGTGGTTTGTCTTTATTTACCCTGTACCCGGCTATAAACCTTATGGGAACAGAATAAATCGAGTCTTTGGACAGACCTGTCCTATGCGTTGTAACTGGGTACAGGTCTTTATGCTCTTAAAGCGATTTCTTCTTCAATTTCCTGTCGTTTTTGGGCAGCCATGGAAGCCAGTTTCCAGAGATTATGCGACAGAATACACCATTCAATCCGAACCTTGCGATGATTAAATCCTTTGCTTCTCAGAGGTTTCCCAAGATAGGCATTTTTGAAAATCCC
>JAEINM010000064.1 GCA_016342385.1 Spirochaetaceae bacterium
TCCATATTTGATTCTAAATTATCCAGTTCCGTTTTTTCATCGCTGGTAATAAGATTTATGAATATATCATTATCCAGTCTTAGAGGATAAATTTTGCTGATATCATTTAAAGCAATTTCTCCAAGAGAAAAGACAAGAATCCCTAAAATAATACTAATGGCAATAATCCAGTTGTTAACAGTTGTCTTTATAAGTTGCATCATTTTATCCTTTTATTCTGGAATGGAAAGAGCCGCGACATTTCCATTCGAGTTCTCATCTCATCATAATATCATCAATACCTGCCACTACATATAAAAAAAACCACTGAGAATTACTCAGAGGTACTGCGATTGTCGACTTTCTCACATCTTTCGGTGTGACAACTGTAAAATATCCGATAAACACATGAAGCAGAGAGGGAATTTCCGGCAAAGGCTAAACCATTAACAACTCAGTGAATAGATCCGCCTGCGGCAAAATAACTCTTAAAATCACTGGTTCTTCGGGCAAGTAAAAAGAGTCAAAGAAGTTATTTATTTATCAATTAAACAGGTTAACGATATCATCTTTCCCCAGTGATTTAAAGAAACTGCTTTCCGTGGATACCACATCATCTATGAGCATTCTCTTTCTATCCTGCATTTCCAGAATTTTATCTTCCACTGTGTCTTTAGCAATAAATTTGTAGGCAATGACTTTATTCTGCTGTCCTATTCTATGGCTTCTGGCAACAGCCTGAGCTTCAATGGCCGGGTTCCACCAGGGATCAAAGAGAACGACATAATCAGCTGCCGTGAGATTGATACCCACTCCTCCGGCCTTCAGACTGATAAGAAAAACAGAATTGCTCCTATCATTCTGAAAGCTTTTTATCTGTTCATCGCGATTTCTCGTCTGACCATCGAGATAGGAATATTGAATATCACTTAGATCCAGGAATTCTCTGATAATAGCCAGAGATTTCACAAATTGAGAAAATATGAGTATTTTATGGTTCTCCGTTATAATCTCTTTAATCAGATCTTTCAGCAGTTCAAACTTAGCAGAAATGATATGGTTATAATCACCGGAAACCATTTGAGGGAAATTGGCAGCCTGACGAAGACGCAAAAGAGCTTCAAAAATGACCATCTGAGATCCACCGACACCATTATCATCAAGAGAATCCTGAACTTTATCCCTATAATACTGCTTGATCTCGTTATAGAGTTTTCTCTGATCAAAACCCAATTCAATGTGCTGGACTATCTCTTCTTTTTCCGGCAGATCTTTAACTACATCCTCTTTTTTTCTTCTTAAAATAAAGGGAAAGACTATTTTCCTTAACAGTTCAGTAGCCCCTTCATCACCTTCATCTTCAATAGGCCTGGCAAAGCGCCGCTTGTACTGTTCTGCCGAACTGAGAAGCCCGGGATTCAGAAAATCGAACTGGGACCAGAGATCCATAGTATTATTCTCGATGGGAGTTCCGGTCAGAGAGAGGCGATGCCGTGAATTAATCAGTTTAACACTCTTGAAAATTTGGGAAGAGGCGTTTTTGATATTCTGAGCCTCATCCAGAATCAGGTAGGTAAATTCCATTGAGGTAAAAAGGTCAATATCGTTTCGCAGAGTGTGAAAGCTCACAAGAATAATATCCTCGTCCTGCAGCTCCAGTTCCGTTTTTGCCCGGCCGGGCCCAAAGTGGCGCAAAGTTTGCAGCCCCGGGGTGAATTTGCCCGCCTCGTCCTCCCAGTTGGGCATTGTGCTGACGGGCACGACAATCAGGGCTTTTTTCAGGAGCCCTTCTTCTTTGAGTTTCATCAGCAGTGCCAGGGTCTGAATGGTTTTTCCCAGTCCCATATCATCAGCCAGACAGCCGTTCAGATTATAACGGTTGAGAAAATACAGCCAGTTGAGCCCCGCCTGCTGATAATGACGGAGAGTGGCATTCAGTCCCTTCGGCGGCAGTATTTCTTCTATCTGATCAAAATTCTGCAATCCCGCAATAGCGTTACCCAGACGCCGGACCTCCTGATCATCGCGGTTATTTATCTCCTCAAATAGAACATCGATGATACCGAGGTTATAAGATGAAAGAGTCAGCTCGCCCTCATCATTCATTCCCATATTTTTAAGTTGTTCCAGTTTTTCAAGATCCGCCTTTCTAACCAGGTAGAAGGCTCCTTTTCCCTTCAGAAGAGGATCTCCCGGTGTGAAACTGTTGAAATCGGGAGTATCAAGAGTACCTTCTGTATCTTTTATCTGTGTTTGTATATCGAGCCAGTCGGACTTTTTACTCACCGTAAAAGAGAATCCGGCTACCATTTTAATTTTCTGCTTAGCGCCTCTTCTCCGCAACTCCGTCCCGTCACTGATGAGTTTTTCCCCATAATATAAGAGCATCTTATCGACAGAGCTTTTGAATTCAAAAGTAAAACCATCTTTGAAGTAGAGATCGCTGTAGATGAGCTTTTCTCCCAGAACTTCACAATAGTAATTGAAGGCTTCTATCTCAAAAGCATTATTCCTGTTGACGATGGTAGTGGATTCACTATTTTTATCACTTATAAATGAAGCTGTAGCATTCTGCCTGAAAGCAAACTCCCGATCCAGATATCTAAAGAATAAAGAAATTCTCGATTTTCTTCCCCTCTCGGAAAATTCCATTATGGGAACCGGTTCCATGTCGAGATAATTGATTCTGTTTTGAGGAAGCTCCACACTTATGCCCGAAGGCAGCAGCCCTTGCCCGACTTTTTCTGATAGGGAAATAATTTCCTCTTCACTCATTGACGTACTATTGGCAAAAAAATCGATAAGATAGTCTGATGATTCATTAATCTCTTTAATATAAAAAATGGTTGAACTGTGTACATCGAAAAGATAAAAAAGCTTTTCCTCTTCATAAAATTCATGGGGCAGAAACAAAGCCCGGGAAGAGGTATTACCATCGGAAAAAGTGATCTGAGGCATATAAAAAGGATCTCCGCCTTTATGATCATAGAAAACAAAGCTGATATGAGTACTCTTTATCTCTTTTACAGATATTTCCCGTATTCCCCGGTAATCACGATAATAAAAACAGCTTATTTCACTGTAATAATCCAGGTTAAATCCACTGGAGAGACGAAAAAGCTCTTTATTTTTTTTCATCAGTTTTAAAAAGGATTTTTCACTTTTATTGAGAACTCCCGTTTGATCTGATGTACCCCATTTACACAGGGGATTTTCATCCTCTTCGGGATAGTTATTCAAGTGATAGGGCGTTATGGATAACCCCCTGGTCATTGTATCGGTGAAAAAATCCGGTTCTACGACAAAGGCATTTGACCAGGGAGGTTTTTCATCTTCGCTCTCTCCGGCTTTTGCTATCTTTTCAGGTTCAAAAGGAGCACTCTCTACAGAGTCTTTTATACTTCGGATCTGAGAATCCACTGTCTCAAAGGCGGATTTCTTCTCTTTTAATACCTGAGATTCCGCCTCGTCTACCAGCTTTTCTGGTTTAACAGGGACTCTTTCAGTGATTTTTTTTGTTTCTTGAGGAATATCTGTTTCCAGATCGGCAAACAGGGGCAGATCATCAAACAGAAGGAGAGAATGATCCTTGGGAGGATTCTCCTCTGGGTTCAATCTCTTTGAGTTTTTTCTTACTGTCTTTTTTGCTTTCTTCTTAAGAACTTCCGGTTCTTCGACCTGAAGCTCAAAGTCTTCAAAAAGATACTGCTGTTCCATAATATCCTTAAACAGATAGATATATTATTAAAAAAAGGCCACCATTCAGTGACCTTTTTTCCCAATATTCATTACTTAGTTATTTAATAAGATTTCGCAAATACAACCCGCATAGAACTATCTTCCCCGCAGTTAATACATTTACCCTCTTCAGGTTTTCCATGGAGAGGAATATTTCTGATTGTTATTTTCAGTTCTTTTAAATCTTCTTCACATTTTGCCGATCCACACCAGTGAGACATGGCAAAACCGCCATGGATTTCCGGTTTTTCTTTATTTTCCGGAGTAAAAAAAGCATCAAAATCCTTAGTATCATCTATGATTTTTGTATTATCTTCTCTAAATGCCTTCGCTCTTTCAAAGAGGTTATTCTGAATATCATCGAGAGTTTCATGTATGGAAGCAATAAACTCATCTTTGTTGATAAATTCTTTTTTAAGTTCGGGATTATCTCTTCGCAAGACAGCCAGAGAATTCTTTTCAATATCTCTCATACCAACTTCGACTTTTAGTGGAACACCTTTTTTAATCCATTCCCAGTTTTTCTCACCACCTCTCAAATCTCTGTCATCTGTTTCTATAACAAGGTGCCTTTCGTGATAGCGGCCATGAGCTTTTATCCCGGTCTTAACATCATCGATATAAGCCAGAACAGTTTCTCTCTCTTCATCAGTTTTATATATAGGCAGAAAAACCACATGAGACGAAGCAATTCGCGGAGGAAGGACCAGCCCATTATCATCGGAATGAACCATAATAAGGGCTCCTATCAAACGAGTGGAAACACCCCAGGATGTCGTCCAGGCATATTCTTCTTTCGTCTCTTTTGACTGAAATTTAATGCCTGCTGCTTTAGCGAATTTCTGTCCAAGGAAGTGCGAAGTTCCAGCCTGTAGAGCTTTTTTATCCTGCATCATTGCTTCAATGGAATATGTCGAAACAGCTCCGGGGAATCTCTCGGACTCACTCTTTTCACCTATTATTACGGGAACAGCCAGAATTTTCTCTGCAAAATCTCTATAGACATTGAGCATTTTCAAGGTTTCATCTACAGCTTCCTGCTTAGTAGCATGAGCCGTATGGCCTTCCTGCCAGAGAAACTCGGCTGTTCTGAGGAACAGTCTGGTTCTTCTCTCCCAACGGACAACATTAGCCCACTGATTAATCAGAACAGGCAGATCCCTATAGGAGTTGACCCATTTGGCAAATGAAGCACCAATAATCGTCTCACTGGTCGGCCTTACGATCAGAGGTTCATCCAGTTCCCCATCGGGAACCAGAGTGCCCTCTTCATTCTTAGTCAGTTTATGATGAGTAACGACTGCACATTCAGTAGCAAAACCATCAACATGATCAGCTTCCTTCTGGAGATAGCTCAGAGGAATAAAAAGAGGGAAATAGGCATTTTTATGACCAGTTTCCTTAAACATATCATCAAGCTCTCTCTGCATGTTTTCCCAAATGGCGTAACCCCATGGTTTTATAACCATACACCCCCGAACATCACTGTTCTCCGCCATATCGGCAGCTTTTATTACTTCCTGATACCAGATGGGATAATCCTCATCTCTTCGGGGATTTATTGCTGTTTTGTTGTTTTTTGCCATTGGGTAATCCTATTTTATGTAAAATTGAAAATTTCTTTCTATAAGAGATGATCATTTTATGTAAAACCATGAAAAATTTCAATGGTGTTAGAAAGGAATGATAGAGAAAGAGGATTGACGGTAATTAAAACCATTTATTCATAATTTCTATAATTTAAAATATCAATCACAATAACGATGTAGAGACAAGGCATGCCTTGTCTCTACGGAGGCATGCCTTGTCTCTACGATGGTATATGAAACCTATCATCTCTCCAATTTTTTGGATTATTGATTATATACTTTTTAATCTGCAAATATGCTTTATTATCCCTTACAATCAGGTCATAAAAACGTGATTGCCATTGGAATTCCAATCCCAAAGAATGTGCTTGCCTGGATACGGCGGATTTATATGATCCAATAATTGATGAAATCGTATTTTTCCCTTGATTTTGATAACGATTATGTCCGATTTGATCCATTGATGTAGAGACAAGGCATGCCTTGTCTCTACGGTTGGTATCATTATAATTTGAATAATTGTACGGTTTTTCAATGATTAATATGCCGTGAACATGGTTCGGCATGACAACAAAAGAATCCAATTTGATATAATTCGAATGGTTTTTTATTTCATACCAATAATGATTTACCAGAATACCTATATCCGATAAACACATTTTGTTGTCTTTGATCTCGCCGAAAAAATGCAATCGGTATTTTGTGCATATGGTAATAAAATATATAGCATTCCATCCATAATCCCATTTTTGTAATCGTGTAGATGTTGTTCGGTACTTGTTATTGTAAAGATCCGGCATTATGAAATTCCTTGTATATAATTGTGAATATGGTAATTACAAACATATACAGGCGAAATATCATTTCGAATTCAAATTTTGGAATAAAATTTAATAAATTACCGTAGAGACAAGGCATGCCTTGTCTCTACGGTGGCATATCTTGTCTCTACGGTTGGTATTTATACGATTTTTATCAATTGAGATAAATGGCATCATCACAATTGGTAAAAAATATTACTCTTTATATCTTCCCCAATCCCTTCAGAATCTTTTCGGGACTGAAAGGCCAGCTTCTGATCCAGACTCCCACGGCATCGTGAATGGCAGAGGCGATAACTGGAGCCGCACCATTTGTACTGATTTCAGAGACGGATTTTCCACCGTAAGGACCAAAAGGATCTTCCGTGAATACTAGTTCCGCTCTGAAATCTTCCGGCAGATCTTTGATCATGGGAACATGGTAACTGTCAAAGTCTGTAGTAAGACATTTTCCATTCTCATCGAGGATCATTTCCTCCCACATCGAATGACCTATTGACTTCAAGACTCCGCCGTAGATCTGACTGAGGGCTATTTCCGGATTTATCGGCGTACCGATATCCTGCAGGGCGTAGTATTTTTGCAGTTTCACTTTCCCGGTATTCACATTGACAGCTACCTGACAGAAATGAGCTCCGTAGGGGAACGCCGCATCGTCAGTGACATAATGAGCCCGCCCTATCATCTGTCCCGGCCCCTCTCCGCTTTCACAGTGATGGGCAATTTCCCTGTACGTGAGAGAACCTTTCTTCCCGACAAGGATCCCCGGTTCTTCTACTTTAAGGGTCTCTTTATTTTCTTCAAGCATTTCCACAGCTACGGTGAGAATTCTATCGAGCAGATCTTCTGTGGCTTTTTTGGCGGCGTTTCCGGAAAAGTAGGTTCCACTGGAAGCATAGGCGCCTGTATCAAATGGCGTGTTATCTGTATCTCCCGAGAGAATAGAGACGAGATCCATATCCACTTTAAGAATTTCGCTGGCCATCTTCACACAGACTGTATCCAGTCCTGTTCCCAGGTCGGCTCCTCCTGAATGCATCATAAAAGTACCATCTGCAAGCATTTTTATATCCGCATTGGACTGATCCAGGCCGGGAAGCCCCGACCCTTGCTGAATGATGGCAACACCTTTTCCGATTTTCCATTCGGGGTCATCACTTTCAACTTTTCGGCCCCATTCAATCATCTCAGAACCTCTACTCAAAGCGCCATCAAGACCACAACTTTCGACTCGTGCCGGTGCTCCTTCCCGGCCCTCACCAAGACATCTGAGAATTTCCAACATAACACCTTCGGAGATTCTGTTCTTTTCAATCAATTCAAGGTGATCCATTCCCAGCTCTTCCGCCAGTTCTGCAATTGCCATCTGAAGAGCATAGGAACCTTTTGGTGCTCCATAGCCCTGATAAGCTCCTGTTGGAGGGATATTCGTATAATACGTAGTGACATCAAATTTAAAATTGTCGCATAGAAACAAGGGGAGAGATTTTGAGCAGGCATTCATGGGAACAGTTAGACAGTGATTACCAAATGGTCCGTTATTGGCCTTAACATTCATATACACTGCTGTTAATGTCCCGTCTTTCTTACAGCCAAGCTTCACCCCGATAGACATGGGAAAACGTGTACTGCAGGACTCAAATTCCTCCTGTCTGGTATACTGGCTGAAGACCGGTTTTCCCGTAGTCCACGTGGCATAGGCGGCTACGTCTTCAAGGAGGATATCCTGTTTTGAACCATATCCTCCACCGACTCTGGCTTTTTTGACATGCACCTTATTTTCTCTTATACCGAGCAGAGTAGAAACGATTCGTCTCAAATGCCATGGAACCTGAGTTGATGCATCGATAACAAGTCTGTCATTTTCAATAAAGGTGTGAACCGTATGCATTTCCATAGGTGTACACTGAATCTGAGAGGTATCATATTCTCGCTCGATAATCACTTCCGCTTCGGCAAGTCCCTTGTCGATGTCTCCGATTCCGCCTGAAACCGATGCGGCTATATTCTTTCTCGGATTCCCGCCAATGGGAAACTGGTAGACAATAGTCCCCTCTTCGGGATCAGCCCTTTTATTGATTTCTTCCAGGTCATCAGGAGCAGCGACCACATACTTCTGAAGCCCGCCCTGCACAAGAGGTGCCCCTTCTGCGGCTGCATCTTTCACTGTCAGAACAGGTTTGAGAACATCGTACTCCACCTTGATTTTCTCTATTGCTTTCAAGGCTGTTTCTTCATCGACAGCCATAACAGCGGCTACCCGGTCACCGACATGCCTCACTTTCTTGTTAAACATGCATTTATCATAAGGTGATGGTTCGGGAAATCCCTGACCGGCTGTCGTATAGGGAACCTGCGGTGTATTTTTATAGGTCATAACCAATTCCACACCATCCATTTTTTCAGCTTCACTTGTGTCGATGGATTTAATCCAGCCATGAGCGTGGGGAGATCGGAGCATTTTAATGATGTAAGCCTGTGGATCTTTCTTATCCTCTACATAGAGTTTGGCTCCGCGGACCAGCATAGAACCATCAATCTTCCTTCTGGCCGTTCCCACATCCTTTAAATCTTCTCTGAACTCAGGAGCATATTCTGTTTCATAGTCGGGATCTTTCATCCGTTTTCCGGCTATCTCCACAGCTTTGTAATAGGGTTGGTAGCCATTATCGCGATTGAGCAGACCTGAAAGAGCATCATTGATTTCTTCTTTTGAAGGGTTTTTCACCCTTTCCAGGAGATCTGTTAGGAGAAGTGCCGCTGCAGGAGAATTGTAGGCCGACTGTACCAGTCCCATATCCACTAAAGCAGATTGAACAGGAGACATCGTTCTTCCCTGTGATAGAGATTCCACAGTTTTGACTCTTTTCCCATCCAGCTGAGCGGCGATAAGTAGTCCCGCATTAACAGGTTTCCCCTCGAGAATAATGGTATCTGAACCGGTATTCCCTCTACTATCATCACTGTTTCTAACCGAATTGATCCCCACCTGCTGTAACAATTTCTGTGCTGACAAACCGGCATCGGTTGTGACCGAAACAGTCTTATTATTTAAAATAAATTTAATATTCATATTTTTACCTCAAAATATCTTTATCTCATACAACGGCCGACACAGTCGGCAACCAGGACTCCGCTTATGTAATTCAGATAGGTTCCTTTTTCTCTATTCTCTGTATACTGTACAATCTCATCCATGACAGCGTCCTGCACGGCATCAGCCGATTTCAGTTCACCTTTCAGGAGCATTTCTTCAATGGGCATCAAACGAACCGGGGTTTTCGCCACACCTCCTAAGACAAGGACAGCTTTTTCAATGGTCTCTCCCGATTTCCCGATAGAAACAGCCACGGTGACTTCCGGACGACTGTTAGCTGTCACACGCTGGTCATTTCGATACAGGGTAGATGTTATTTCAGGAAGATAAATATTCAGAATTAATGAATCTTTTCCCTTTTTGACATATTCATCTACAGAAAAAATTCCTTCTTCGGCTGTTTCCACTTCAGCTTCCATTGCCATCAGGCCGGCAAGGGTGGTAGACCAGCTTTCAGATGCGGCAATTTCTCCCCCGATTGTTGAAATGTTACGGATATTCCTATTGGATTCTCCTAGAGCGGAGGTTTTAAGGAATTCGTGAATAAAGGGAGAATCTATTATATTCTGCAGAGTTTCCATAGATCCGATTTTTATTTTATCTCCCATTTTCCCGATGCCATTCAGTTGAAGATCCTCAAGAGAGATATAAACATCAGCTTTATAGTTTTTGCCGCCATTATTCAGTTTTGTCCCTCCACCGAGATACAAAGAGTTCTTGTTCTCTTTTTTCATTTTCAGAGCTTCATCAGTACTGGAAGGTTTTAAAAAATCTTTTATCATTTAATTCAATCTCCTGTTATTGTCCCAGATCTACTTCAAGAAATTCCCGAAGAAGATTGAGACACACCTGTTTTCTATAGACAGCTGTGGACCGCTGATCATCAATGGGAACGATAAGAGCAGAATAGTCTTTCAATATGGCATCCGCTCTAGCCTTAAGATCACTGGTTGTAAGTCCTATCAACTTTTTCTCCAGATTTTTATCCCTGATAATGACAGGCCCCACAGCACCAAAAGCAATGGATAGATCATCAATCCGTCCATTCTTCACTTTTGCCGCAGCAGTAATGGAACATTTGGTGAGCGCATTGGCTGCCCTTGTTCCCACTTTTCTATATTTTTCAATGTTCCACTCTTTAAGAGGAACAATGATTTCCACAAGTATTTCATTTTTTCGCCGGTCAGTCTTGCCGGGTCCTTTAAAAAACTCATCTGCCTTTATGACCCGCACCCCATCGCGGGATTGAAGCTTAAATGATGCGCCGAGAACATAGAGTGGTGGGATAGAATCTCCTGCAGGAGAGGCATTACATATATTCCCCCCCATAGTTCCCCTGTTCCTCAGGGCCGGTGCGGCAATAAGAGACACCGCGTTCTTCAACAGTTGAGGAACCTGTGGGTAATTTTCTATATGCGACAAAGTGGCTGATGCCCCGATAATCAGCTTATCTCCCTCCAGCCTGATCCCCTTCAATTCCGGTAGATGAGCGATAAAAACAACATCCCCCGCAAACTTCGGACCACCAGCGGCAGCATTCTGAACCATAAGATCAGTTCCCCCTGCAAAGGGGATCAATTCTTTCTCGGACATGAGATCGAGAAGTTCATCAAATGTTGCCGGTCTATAACTCACACTCATAGCTCCCCCCCTTTTACAGCAGCTTCCACCGCATTTATAATCATATCATATCCGGTACATCGACAGAGATTTCCGGAAAGAGCTATTCTGATCTCCTCAGCAGTGGGGTTTTTGTATTTCCTTAGAATCCACTCGGCTCCGACCATCATTCCGGGAGTACAGTATCCGCACTGAACGGCACCTTCAGCAGCAAAGGCCTGAATAATTCTTTTCCCGCTTTCACTATCGCGGATTCCCTCTACGGTTTCTATTGAACTTCCCGCAACAGTTCCCACGGGAATAAGACAGCTGTTGACAATTTCACCATCGAGCAGAACAGAACAAGCTCCGCATTCACCCTCTCCGCATCCCTCTTTGACAGAGATCATAGAAAAGTCATCACGGAGTATATCTATAAGCCTTTTCAGAGGATCCACCTGGAGAGAAACGTCTTTTCCATTCAATATAAAAGGTATTTTCTGTTTCATTTCAGTTTCTCCATTATCGTTTCAGGAGTCAGAGGGATAGAATTGAACTGAGCTCCCGCTGCCATCTGTACTGCTTCAAGAAAAGCCGGAGCACCACCATTATGAACTATCTCTCCGGCACCTTTTGCACCGAAAACACCATCATCATAGGGATTTAGTACAAAATCATTTTTAATTACCGGTACATCGAGAGAGGTGGGAATAACGTAATCCGCCATAGTTCTCTGCTGAATCCGGCCCTCTTTAATCTCCATCTTTTCCAGATATGCCCAGCCGAGACTCTGCACGAGTCCTCCCTCAATCTGTCCCTCGACAACGAGACTGTCGATGGGAACCCCCACATCAAAAACATTCCAGGCTCCGACAATCTTAACTTCACAGGTCACTTTATCGAATTCCACTTCGACGACATTGACACCCCAGCTGTAAGACGGGTAGGCATCACCCTGCATGGTCGCCTGATCCCAGGGGATTACATTTTTCGGAGATTCATACTGCTGCCAGACAGTAATCTCCTCACCGTCAACCCACTGTTCTTTTAGTTTCGCAGCGGCTTTACCCACAAGAGTACCGACAATGACAATAGACCGTGAAGCCACGGTCGGTCCGGAATCGGGAACTATATCCGTGTCGGGCTGAATATAAATAATATCTTCTATGGGAATCTCTAAAGTATGGGCTGCAATTTTAGAAAAAGTCGTATGCAGCCCCTGTCCCATCTCCACATTGGAAACATAGAATTCGACTCGATTGTCTTTCCGCTTTCTCACTTTGACATTGGCATTGATAATCTCTTTCTCTCCGTTCCCTGTAAATGCCCCGCCATGATTAAACAGGGTCAACCCGATTCCCCGGGAACGGCCTGTGCCGTATTCTGACACTTTGCGGTCATAATCGGACATCCCTTTAGCCCTGGCGATCATCTCATTGAGTTTGACATTCTCATGAATTTCACCATTGGTTATGGTAACGTCTCCTTTTTTGAGAAAGTAACGTTTTTTATATTCCAGAGTATCGACACCGGCTAGTTCCGCCAGATGAGTCATATGCGACTCTATTGCAAAAATTGCCTGTGGTGCTCCGAAACCTCTAAAGGCATCGAAGGGGACATGATTGGTCGCAACGACTCTACCACGGCACCGCGTATTGGGAATGCTATACACACCAGTCGCATGAAATACGGTTCTCTGCAGAACAATACAGGAACAGCTCTCAAAAGCACCGCCATCCAAAATAGAATCGATATCAATGGCTGTAATATTACCCTTTTTATCGAGTGCTGTGCGAATTCGAATCCGCGAGGGATGACGTTTAACAGAACAGACTATATCTTCCTCTCTTTCAAAGAAGATAGCGATTTTTTTCTTTAACTTTGTCACTGCAACAGCCAGTGCTGTTGTCAGGATATCGGGGAAATGCTCTTTTCCACCAAAAGCTCCCCCTGTGGGAGCCTGAATAACTCGGACTCCTTCATCTCCCGTACCGAGAACGGGAGTCACTGCATGACGAACATAAAAAGGGCATTGAAGTGAACCGTGAATATTGACTTTACCATCTTTCCACAGCCCTACAACACCCTGGGTTTCCATATAGATGTGTTCCTGTATTCCCGTCTCATAGGAGTTTTCATAAATGCGATCGGCTTCCGCAAAAGCCTTGTCGGGATCGCCTTTTTCCAGATTGTAATCTCCAAAACAGTTATCACTACCGTGAAGGGCTCCCCCTTTTAATGCCAGAGAATCATCAATAGAAAAAACACCGGGAAGATCTTCATATTCTACTTCAAAGCCGGATACTATTTCCTCAAGGGTTTTCCTGTCGGGACCGACAACAAGGGCTATAGATTGTCCCTGAAACCGGACCATATCATCAGCAAAAACAGGCCAATCAGCATTAATCATATGAATGGCATTTTCACCGGGAACATCATCTTTATCCACTATGTAATAACCGTCAGGAAGAGCTGGTTTTTTCACTCTGATGATTCTGGCTCTTGATCGGGATGAACGGAAAAATTTTCCGTATAGCACATCACCAAAATCCATATCAGCGATATATTTTGTATATCCAGCAGTTTTAT
>JAEINM010000065.1 GCA_016342385.1 Spirochaetaceae bacterium
TAGCTTCTTCTCTGATGACAAGAAAATCGTGAAACCTGAAATCAAGACCGGTTTTTTCCTTTATGATTCCGATTCTCTGCTCTTTGATCTTTTCCAGTTCTCTGTTTAGATCCCTCAAATCAGCTCTGATCTTTTTAAGTTCAGGTGAACATGAATCATTGAGATAAAAAGTCTCTTCCTGATCCTTCCTATAACCGAGTTTATTGAGCAGTTCAATGGACGAGAATGAAAAGGAAAACAGTGATGCTGTTTTTTTGTCCAGAAGAGTAGAAATAAGAAGGTAGTTATGAAGAAACTTCTTTACATTGAAGATTTCAGAATTCACCTGTGGAGTTTTCAATGTTTCCCATAGCTCTGGTATCCTCCCGAGATGATATTCAATCTTATCTGCTTTATGAGGATTGGTCTTTATAAAATTTCCTGCATGGTCAATCAATTCAAATATAGTGCTGAGGGAATCGGAGTCTCTGTAAAAAGTCCGGTTCATTTTCTCTCTTTTCCCATAGGGTGTTCTGGGAGAATAGTATTGGAGAAAAAGATCAATTTCTGCGAATTGATAAAGTTTATCAGTCAATACGTCCTCCACCTTCAATTATATAGGGATTGAATATAAGTGGTGACCTGATTTTCAGATCTTTCAAATGTAATAAGACATCAGATTTTTCGATGTCATAGAGATTCAAGACAAAAGCTTCCAGGTTCAGTTTATTTTTACAGTGCAATTTGTGAGATTTTAACAGTATCTGAAGCTCTCTATAATCGAGAAAGACCTTTGTGAAATCATCTACAACAATCGTATTGAATTTTTCGTCAATATTTTTTAATACCTTCCCGGTCAATGCCCCATTATGAAAATACACAGTCTCATTCTGATCTGCTTTTCCAGCTGTATCCATGGCGCTCAGAGAGGATATTACCCTGATTTTATCGAGAGAACGACTAATATTATCCGGTGTAATCCTGATGACGTAAAAAAACACAGATTCCCTGGAAGAAGATATCTGAGTCATTCTGTTAACAGCTCCATCAATGACTACTGTATGAATTCCAAAAGAGTCCTGAAATGTATCAATGATATGTTTCAACTGATTATTATTCTCCGGACCTACCAGTTCGATAAATCCTTCCCGGACTGTTTTAAGCAGAAGGAGTTTCCCCAATGCAGTATTCCACGGAAATACCTGGAGAACCTCAAAAGAGCCATCACTTTGCACCATCATGGATTCACTAGTCAGCAGATAATCTCCTCTCTCCGTCTTTATGATCGGTTTATCTGTTCCGAAGATACGGTCCCTGGGCTCTCCGTCAATACCAATGGAAAGAAAAGCCAGATCTCCCAGGAGACGCAGCCGGGGAAGAATATAATTGAGAAACGTTGTTTTTCCGGAATTTTTAGAACTGCCTGAAATAAAGGTGACCTTATTCCGAAGCAGCCCAATTCTTTCAGCGTCCATACCGTTTAGAGCGCATCAGACCTTGAGGGATAAGGCAGAGCTGTTCTCCTTCCAGCAGAGCGCTGACTCCGCTTCTGGGTAGTTTATCCCGATCTGCACAAAACTCACAATGATCTTTATCATGATGCATATAACCATCGGGTTGTGTATAGGATGTAATAACCCCTTCATAATTTCTCAGAATTATCCGCTTATCTGTCTGAGAGATGAGATAATCGGGCATCACCGGGATTTTACCGCCCCCTCCCGGTGCATCAACAACAAAGGTGGGAACTGCCATTCCTGTTGTATGGCCTCTGAGATTTTCTATAATTTCAATACCTTTTGATACTGGCGTTCTAAAATGAGAAATACCCCGGGACAGATCACACTGATAGATGTAATAGGGTTTTACACGGATAGTCAGAAGTTTTTGCACCAGATGCAGCATAATATTGGAACAGTCGTTTACCCTCCGGAGTAGAACTGACTGATTGCCCACATTGATACCGTTGTCGGCCAGTCTAGAACAGGCTTCACGGGCTTCGACAGTTATCTCTTTGGGATGGTTGAAGTGAGTATTGAGATAAACCGGGTGATATTTTTTGACCATGCTAACAAATTGATCTGTTATCCTCAT
This sequence comes from Spirochaetaceae bacterium, assembly GCA_016342385.1. Lineage (GTDB taxonomy): Bacteria > Spirochaetota > Spirochaetia > DSM-2461 > DSM-2461 > Spirochaeta_F. Next base: position 2,074 of record JAEINM010000065.1, read on the forward strand.
GGGCAGAACAACAGGCATACGGCTGCCGATCCTCACAATTTCCACATGTTCAATAGTGCTGAGTCTTTTCAGAATTTTTTCAAGACGCTCATCTGAAAGGACTAGAGGATCTCCTCCCGATATGAGGACATCGCGAATCTGAGGTGTGTTTTCTATGTATTCAAAAGCCTGGTTCAGAATGTCCTCTGGCATAATATTGTCATAATCACCCACGACTCTTCGTCTGGTACAATGGCGGCAGTACATGGAACACTCATGAGTGACCAGCAGAAGAGCTCTGTCAGGATAGCGGTGAGTCAATCCCGGAACCGGTGAGTCAGCATCCTCATGGAGAGGATCATCGAGATCTGATGGATCATCATGGAGTTCATCTAATCGGGGAACAGCCATTCTCCGCACGGGACAATCTCTGTTTTTTTTGTCCATTAATGCCGCATAATAGGGAGAGATCGCCATTCTGAATTTATCGAGACATTTATAGAGATGTTCTTTTTCCTGATCATTGAGATCTATGATTTTCTCGAGAGTTTCCACATCTCGAACAGTATTCCGCAGTTGCCATTTCCAGTCGTTCCACTGTACTTCATTAATATTTTCATAGAGAGGTATGTGCTTATACTGAACTTTTAAAAATGTTTTTTTCATAATTTTTTTACCTTTTTAAGAATATAGTTTTTCATAGAGAGTTCTGATTTCTGGGGATTCCCGCAAAATATTCAGAGCGATCTGTGCGTGATGCCTCGCATAACCATTTCCCACAATCATATCGATATCTTTTCCGACTCCCTCCGCACCAAGTGCCGCCTTAGTGAAAGAGGTAGACATACTGAAAAAATAGACCATCCCCCGGTCTTTAGTCATGAGTATGGAACCCATTTCCGTAGTAGGTATATTGACATTATTAATAACGAGATCCGCCATGTCTCCCTCGGTTAATTCACTAATGGCTTCATAGCAGGAGACAGCATTGCCGGCATCCAGTTTTACAACATGATCACAGAGGTCGAGTGATCTCAACCGGTCGAGACATTCCTCAGAATAATCTATCCCTATGACCTTTCCGCAGACCCCTGCTCTTCTTTTCGCCTCGTAGGAACAGAGAATTCCCGATTTTCCTCCAGCTCCTATAATAACAACCGTATCTCCGGATTTTACCATTCTGGCGACCTGAGCGGGAGCTCCACAGACATCAAGAACCGCAAGGGAAAGTGATGGGGGAATATCTTCGGGGAGTCTGGCATAGAGTCCGGTTTCAAAAAGAATGGCCTGCCCTTTAATAATAACCTGATCTATATCTTTTTTTATTTCAAGAATTCTGTCAATTTTCAAAGGCGTCAGAGACAGTGAAACCAGAGAAGCAATTTTATCCCCCTCCTCCAGGTCGATTTGACCTTTCAGTTTTTCTCCGATAGTCCTCACGGTTCCGATAAACATACCGCCTGATCCCGTGACGGGATTTTTCATTTTTCCGGCTCTTTCAATAATAGATAAAATAATCTCTCCGATTTTACCGGAATCCCCTCCTGCCTGTTCCTTTATCTGAGTGAAACTGGCTGAATCAATATTCAGAATATCCACATCGACAAGTATTTCATTATCCCAGATACGGTTCATATCATTGCTGATCTTCAATGCAGGCTGAGGAAGCACTCCAGCCGGTTTAAGGACTCTATGGCAACCATAAGGATTTCCCTGTAAACTCATACTTCAACACCTCGTAGCTTTAATTGTGTTCTAACATCAGCGGGAGAGGAATGTGTAAATCCCGCCTCCTTGATTATTCTGACAGCTCGTTCTACAAGCTGGGCATTACTCTCCGCCAGAACCCCTTTAGAGTAATAGACATTATCTTCAAAACCGACCCGAATGTGACCACCTAGAGAGATAGCTCCATAATGGGCATCGAGAGAGGCCCGTCCACCAATTCCTATGACAGTCCAGTCACTGCCTACGGGGATTCTCCTCACCATATGGTCAAGAGTTTCAACATCGTATCTGACACCACCGGGGACACCCAGAACAAAACTGAAATGAAAGGGTTCTTCTACCAGACCCTCATTGATAAGTGTCTGGGCCGCATAAACGTGGGATAAATCAAAACATTCTAAGGTGGGACGGATTCCCCTTTCTTTCATGGATAGGGCAAACTGTCTCATAACCGGAAGAGTATTGAGAATATATTCATTACCGAAATTCATAGTTCCGCAGTCGAGAGAAGCCATCTCGGGATTCAAAGAGACAACTTCCAATCGTTCCTCATCGGTCATACCCACCGCCCCGCCTGTTGTGACTTCAATGATGACATCACATTTGTCCTGAATCAATGAGATGGTTTTTTTAAAAGTCTCCAGGTCTTGTGTCGCCTTCCCCTCTTTATCACGGACATGAAGGTGAATGATCGCCGCTCCGGCTTTATAGGCATCATAAGCCGCTTCAGCGAGCTCCCGGGGAGTTATAGGTAAATGGGGATTATGCTCTCTTGTTGTTTCCGCACCGCAAATGGCACAACTGATAATCTTTTTATTCATCTATCCTCTCCCGATAATGATTTTGTCAGGATCAACTTCTTCTCTCAGTATTCTCAGCTCCTCTTCTGTAGGAGGATCGACCATTCCGTATTCTTCGGGAATCAGTATTTCAAAACCGGAGTTTTCATTCACATCTTCAACGATTCTCCCCGGATTCAGTTTCCGAAGTTCCATAGCTCTGGTCGTTTCATTGTAACCGTAAACTCCTATATCCGTAATGACGCGGTAGGGACCAGTCCCTTTGGGCAATCCCGCTTCTTCCCTGGCATTTCCTCCGGTCAGATAACCGGGGGTTGTAACAAAATCAATTTGATCTGTGAACCGCCGGGGGCTCTGGGGACAGACGACTAGAGTTCTCCAGGTCAGAGACGCCAGATCATTGGCTCCGCCACTTCCGGGGAACCGGGTCTTCGGCCTGTAATAATCTCCGATTACTGTTGAGTTCAGATTTCCGTATCTATCTATCTGAGCCCCTCCCAGAAAGCAGTAATCAACAAGACCGGCCTGGCACATTTCCATTATTTCCGCCATGGTAGTGGCTTTAATCCCTTTATGAGTCGTTCTTGAATCTCCCACCGAAATGGGCATGGCCGGCAGACGGGGGGCAACTCCTCCCGCTTCAAAGAGAATCGTAAGATTGGGGGATCTTGTCTTTTGAGCCAGCATGGCCGCGGCACAGGGGACACCTGTCCCCACAACGACAACAGCACCATCTTCAAGATTCCGGGCTGCAATTGTAATCATCAACTCCATATTGTTGTATTGTGTGCTCATATATACGTCTCTCCTGCAGCCTAAATGAATTTTTCCAGTCTTCTCAATTTTCTCATTTTCTCGATTCCACCGTTTTTCATCAGATATTCATTGAAATTCTTACAGCTGTAAATATTTTTCTCGAGGAACTCTACAAATCTTTCTTCGTCATTTTCAACAGACAGCCATTCCAATAGATGTTCTTCATCAGAGAAATATTCTCCCGGCATGTTTCCGGGATAAGATCCGAAGGGGACTTCAATAACAGCATCAACCAGCCAGAAGGGAATTATCGTTTTACCCGGATCATTGCGGATTTCTTCATTATCAATAATTTTTTCTGTGGTAATAATGACTCTTTTAGATGCTTTGGCAATATCATCATCTGCGACAATAATTCCATCGATCTGACAGTTCCCATAGACATCCGCCCTGTTCACATGAATAACCGCCACATCAGGATGAAGTGCCGGTAGGGCCAGTAACTTATTACCCGTAAAGGGGCAGAGGATTTCTTTCCCGGCAGAATATTCAAATGTATCAGTCCCCAGCATGGTTCTAGCCGGTAAAAAAGGGACTCCCATGGCGGCAGCTTTAAACCTCCAGGAAAGGGCGGCATTGGACCACTCCGTCACTTTTATGTCTCCCGATTGAAATACTTTTCGGGCATGTTTTGAAAGGCCACGGGCTTCGAGGCCGACAATATAGGCGGCATCACAGCGGTTAAAACATTTTCCCGCAGCGAGGATCTGACAGTCGTGTGTAGCCACATGCCCACTGAAACCAAGGTCTTTTTTTCCCTGCCTGACTATTTCATGAAGCACAGAAGTGGGAATGCGAACGCCTCCGAAACCGCCTATGGCTATATAATCACCATTGCCGATGTATTGAGAAACCGCTTCTTTAACTGTTGTTTCTTTACTTACAAGTTTTTTATTCTTATTACGGAAATAATTTCTCATGGAATCACTATCCATTTCAGTGAAGATTTCACCTCTTCCAGTCTTTAATTCCTCCATTTAACAGCCCCCTTACACTTCACCATATTTATCAATCAGATATTTAAAGGAGTCTTCTATTGCCCTTACAGTCTTTAGTAGATCTTCCTGACTATGACGTGCGCAGATATATCCATGATGAAAAGGCTGCAGAAATATCCCTCTTCTGATCAGCTGAGTGTAAAAATCGGTTCTCTTGTTTTTATATATTCCTTCACGATCTTTATGAAATGTTATGAACATCATGGGAGGTATACCGGATATTTTTGCTCCTGTTTTATACTTTTTACAGAGAGAATTGACCTGCTGGATAAACCATTCCCCTTTTTCCCATATTTTTGAAAGAATATTGTCTCTCTCCAGAATTTCAATCGTCTTTAGAGCAGCAACATAACTGAGACTGTTGGGAAAAAATGTCGAAGAGATAAAGACATTCTTTTCCCCCTCTTTCATAATCTCCGCTTTTCCCGTAACAGCTCCAATAGGATATCCGTTTGCCATGGCTTTTCCGAATACCGCCATATCAGGAGTCACTCCATAATACTTCTGAGCGCCCCCCATAGAGACCCGGAATCCGGTTCTGATCTCATCAAAAATCAAGAGGGCACCGTATTTTCCAGCCAGCTCTTTAACACCTTCAAGATATCCTTTTTCCGGTTCAGTAATATCATCTGCCAGAGGATGCCCCAAAGGAGTTATTATAACAGCAGCCGTTTCGTTTTTATTCTCTTTCAGCATTGTCTCCAGCGCGGATAAATCATTATAGGGAAAACCCTGAACATCTTCATACAGTTTCTCCGGGACTCCTCCCTTAACTTCCACACACCAGTCATGCCAGCCATGGTATCCGCATCTGAGAATTTTTATTTTACCTGTATAGGACCGGGCCAGTCGAATTGCACAGGTCGTGGCATCGGAACCGGTTGTTACAAACAGGCTCATCTGGGCACAGGGAATATGTTCATTCATCTTTTTAGCCAGTTCATTCTGATATTTCTGAGTGAGAGAAAAGCAGAATCCCTTATCCTGAATCTGCCGGATTACAGCGTTATCAATTTCCTCTTCTCTATTACCTATTATAATTGGACCGTAAGCACATAGATAATCTATGTATTCATTGCCGTCCACGTCTATGACATGACTACCTTTCCCTTCCTCAAAAAAGATCGGAAATTCACCTTTTACGAAGTTATATGGTCTTCTGATCCCTAAAACTCCACCGGGTATGAGCGATTTTGCTTCGGCAAATAATTTTTCTGTATTATCAAGTTTAAGTTTTTTTATATTCTCCACAATAGTCTCCCAAATTCAGGAAACTACGGAATAGTAAGGAAGTCAAGAAAATATTCGATTTAATTACTATTTTAATAGTGATTATACGCTATTCGCATAATAAGAAGACATTTTGACGTATGCTTTATTGAAAGTCTTGAAAATCAATAATTAAAACAATATAGTGAATATATGAATGCAAGGCTGTTTCTAGGTAATCTGAATTTTAATACGACAAATGATGAATTACTCTCATATCTGCAACAGTCGGGAAAAATTCTAAAATGTGAGATTATTACAGACAGATTCACCTTTAAATCCAGAGGATTTGCTCATATAGAAGTCGAGGATAATGAAACAGCCGATAAAATTATTCACGAATTAAATGGAAGGACTTTCCATTCAAGACCATTGCGAATTGAATATTTTACAGAAAATTAGAATCTATGTCTTATCCATTGGGGAATATAAATCCGAACCACATTCATACCGGTTGAATCGGCGATATAGGCATAATCATTTGAAACGGTAATACTATCGGCAAAGACATCTTCACATTGACTCACTTTTAGAATTCTGCTGCAGTCTTTAACATTATATACAGATAAACCGGCATGTCCTTCAGCGACATAGAGCAATGTGCCAGTCACTTTAAGATCTTCAACATAAGGAGACTCAATTAGAGCCAGTTCATCGGGGTAATTTCTATCACTCATATCAAAGATAGATATACCTCGGCCATGGGCAACGTACAGACGCTCATTATTCTTATCTATGGCCATAGCTCCCGGTAGAGGGATCTCCAGCAGAACAGAACCATCAGGCGGACGGGAAAAATCTATAAGGACAAGACCTTTTTTTCTATCAGCAGCATAGATATAACCATCAGAGTAAATCAAATCTCTTGTATCGGGAAGTAAAAGGGAAATATCCGCTTTATATCTCAGAATTTTATCATCCACAGCTTCAAGGGGAATCTGATCAGCATAAGCAGGGGAAGATTCTCTATCAGGATATTTCATTTTCCCCTGAATCCCCCCTTTTCCTGCAGCTGAAAGAATATATTCCCCCCCTATCCAAAGGCTTTTGGCATCACCTTCAATTTCAATGGATTCTCTTAACACATACCGGTCGTCATGGAGAGTATAGATTTTAATCCCGCCACGGCCATCGGCAAGATAAAGCCTGTTTTCATCAATGACGATTTCTTCAGCATAACTACTGGGGATATGATCAATTATATTCTCAATTCCCATACCAGCGGGATCATCGATCTGCAGAACAACAATTCCTCCCGAGTGATCGGCGATAAAAGCCCGATCCCCCTCTATTGTAACAGAAGCGGCATTTCCATCAGTTTTAATTTCTCCGATTTTAAATGATTGTCCATACTGAAAAGATTCCACCGAATACAAACCGGACCGGTCGGCTACCAGTACAATATCTCCTTTCACATCGACAGACGACGCATTTGTCAGATTCATCTGTTCGAATGATTCAGGTCTATAGGGATCGGTAATATCAAGATCGATCAGACCTCCCTCACCATCGGCGATTAAAATGTGATTACCATTGAGCATGAGAGATTGTGCATTGACTGTCTTATAATTGCTGCAGAATACAGGATTCTCTCTGTCGGAGATGTCCAGAATATTCAGTCCCTCTGGGCCGGAAGCGCTATAGAAATAGTTTCCGGAAATCCTGCTTTCATAAATATTGATTCCTCTATAACTTCCCACCAGTTCGGGATATTCGGGGCGTGAGATATTGAAAATCTGCAGCCCCTGTTGTCCCGAGGAGACATATAAATAATGATCTGATAATGTGACACCATAGGCTGAAAAACTGTCATTGGAATATATCCGTGAAGGACGGAGAGGATTGTCCAATGAAAAAAACTTTAACCCCTTTTCTCCGTCGGCTATATATACAAATTCTTTATCCGATGCAACAGCAACCGCATCAGAAGTTTTCCTCGTTCCCACCAGACGGGGATTCGACGGTTCACTGACATTGACAACAAAAAAGCCATTATCTCTTGCAGCAATAATAATATACTCTCCTGTAACAGTCAGATCTTCTCCCTTCTCAACCAGTAGAAATCCCCGAATAGACATTTGTGCCGGGTCATTGATATCAACGATATACAAACCTTCCTCTCGGGAAAGTACAAAGGCGTAGTCTCCCACAATGGCTACAGCATGAGGACTAAGATTTTCAATAGAACCCTTCTGAGTCAGCCGCCGGGGAGGTTCTGATAATAATTCACCACTTACACTAAGACTTTCTATCTGAGGATACCCCGATGGAATGATTTTGTAGTAATAGGACTTACCGAACAGACAGCTCCTATCTTTATATCTCGTATCGGAGATGTCTCCACATAAGTCAAAATATTCCAAATTGTCCTCTGACCTGAGAACCCTGTAAGCACGGGAGCCCTCAATAGGCAGCCAGGACACTTCTATATACCCGAACTCATTTTTTGCGTATGGCTCCATCGTATCTTCAGAGAGGGGAATAGAGCGAATATAATCGGATTGAACGACTCTATCGCCAAGTTCTCCTGTCAGAAGAAATGAATACAGTTTTCCATTTTCCAGTTTTGAAAGATGTAAAGGCGGTTGTACATCACTCAAAATGAATGGAGAATGAGGACCGGGATCTGATCCATCATCAGTATAGCTAAGAAAATATCGGGAAATAAAGGGAGATGTGCTCCAATCCAGAATCACTTGTCTGTCTCCCGGACGTACTGTTACATCGGAGATGGGGAATTCACTTTGAGAAACAACAACTGAGGTCTCGGCTTTATTGCCGTTTCGGGCTACTGCCAGAATAGTCAGTTTCTGCTCTCCCTTTCTCTGATCGGCAGGAAATGTATAATCAAATACACCACTTTCCTCTATGGGGAAAGTGATTATCTCCGTCTCTCCCTCACCAAAAGAATCTGCAGGTTTAATCTGTGCAATAATAGACTCTATTCCCCCGTATTCACGATTCCCGGCATAGGGATCAGTGACCTTTCCTCTTAGGGGAATCCCTATACCATAGGTCGTTCCCTGCCGGGGAAATTCAAGCAGAATAAGAGGGGTTTTTTTTCCATCCTTAAGGTTTAATCTGCAGTCGGACTGATTATTATTCAGATCCATTGCCGTCAGTTTCAGACTCAGCAGACCATTCATTTCCTGCGAGTCAATTTTAAATTCAAAGGAACCGTCATCTTCAAAAAATACCAGATTTTCCCTCTGGTATTCATCAGTGGAAACAGACCAATAGAGAGATTTGACTTCATTACCTTTATCAGTAATATCACTGACATTGCCGGCTACTATTATTTGTGAGCCATAGTATTGATCCTCTACAGGTTCGTATAGAGTAATTTCCGGACCGGTTCTGTCATTTTTCAGAGTCAGCTGATAATCATTCCTCAGACTTCCCTCTTTAATAGCTGTAAAAACAATATGCAGATCATGATTAACATCTACAGCAGATATCTGGAACTCAAACAGTCCCATTTCACTGAACTCTATGTCGTTTTTCCGGTCACTTCCGGCCATGGTCCAGTAGAAATTCTCAATTTTATTTGCCAGGTGTGAGCCGGGCTCATTGAGAACAGATCCGGAAATAATGATCCTGGAATTATAAAAGCTGTCATTCCGGGGAGAGACAATTTTTATCACCGGAGGTCTCTCTGTTAATTCTGTAATATCTTCCCTTTTACCTTTTTCATCTTCAGATATTGTGATCTCTTCATTGGTGACGACAATCTGTTCCTCAAGGTAAATATGAGGTAGTTTTTTAAGGATTTCATCAATCAGTTCTTCTGAAAATGGCTGGAGTGTCTCCGGTTCAAGAGTAAAAGATTCATAAATCAGCTGAGAATGAACTACCGGTTCTTCCGGTTTTAAAATTACAATAGGGGCTTGATAATTCAGAACAGTAGAATCAACAATTTCGATTGGGCCTACATCTGTATAAGCAAATAGAGGGATATCCTCAGGGGATTCCTCAACAACCTTGTCAGATTCCAGAGCACCGGTCTCTCTCTCAACTGTTTTCTCTTTCGATTCTTCGCGGTATTCTTCGATCTGAGGGGATTCATCTTCCTGAACATCTACTACCGGGCTCATTGAATCCCGTGCTTCAGAAATGACGACTGGGGCATCTGACTCTTCAACTTGGGGTTCGGTGTATTCTAAGGGCTGCTGTTCTCCAATTCCTTTAGTCTGTTCTACTTGCTCCACAGGTGATGACTGGTTCTGCGAAAAGAAAATCATCATAGCTGCCAGAGCAATAAGGGATATGATGATTAGAGCAATCAGCGATATTTTCTTTACCGGCCTCATAACAAAGATTCTCACTTCTTCTCTACATCATTGGGAGCAGTCACTTCATCTCCTTCATTACCCACTTCATCTATCATCCTGATAGTACAGGATATATATCCTTTATGCAGATCAGAAATGTCTATTGTCTGTGAAAAATCCCCGCTATGGGATTTAAGGTCTGTTATTCCATTAATGCTTTCCAATCCTCCTCCCCCTCCGCTTTGATCAGATGTCAGCACATAAGATGCCTGAACCTGAGGAGAGGATTCAATAATACCGGTGATTTCAAAAATGATATTCGGCGATGTATAAGTATAGCTTGAAAATGAGTAACCAGCGGGAGCCGTATTATCCACCACAAAGGTCCGTCCGGAAAGGGTTGCCAGATTACCCGCATCATCTTCGGCACTGAATGAAAAAGCATAGGAACCGTCATTGGCACTGCCCGAAGGGATATCCCAGGTATATTCCCAGCTGGAGCCCGAGACATAAGTCATATCAATAGCCGATCCCCCGTTTACACGAAGCGCGGGCGGACCTGTAAATGCCACTGTATCTGTAACCGATGCCCTTATATTCACCGTATCAGTTCCGCTCTGTCGAATCCTGCTGTTATCCTCATAATCGGGAGTGTAGGAGGAAATGGTGATGACGGGATCGCTTGTGTCCAGAGTCACGATAAAGGGACTGCTGTAGGGACCGATATTACCGGCTCTGCTTATAATTCTGGCTCTGATTTCCTTATAGCCCTGTGAACCGAGATCGGCCCGCAGGACATTGGTAAAGGTATATTCTGATGCTGCTAGGGGAAACAGATAAGTATAGGTGCCGCTCAACCCGGATAACTGAACAGAGTCTCCCATAGAGGCATTGAGATCACTTGTTATAATATCGAAACTGATGTGAGGATCCTCTCCGTTGACATATCCTCCACTGGTCAGTTCTGTTGAACCGATAGAGGGTGTGGCGGGGACAGCTCTGTCGAGAGTAAAACTATACCCCGAACTCAGAGCTCCCACATTCCCCGCTATATCTGTCAGGCCGGCATAGATGGTTTTTGGTCCATCAATACCCAGATCATCTCTGTCAATTGTGAAGGTGTAGGAAGACGTTTCTCCTGTCCCTAATAGGCGGCTGTAACCGCTGAGGGCCCCTGAGAGTGTCAGCAGATCTCCCGCCTGTGCGCTGTAGTACACTGTGAGATCAAAAGTTTCAAAAGAAGTTTCTCCGTTGACATAACCACTGATTATTTCACCGGATGTGATCCCTGTAGGCGCATTGGGTGGTGTATTATCCACCACAAAGGTCCGTCCGGAAAGGGTTGCCAGATTACCCGCATCATCTTCGGCACTGAATGAAAAAGC
>JAEINM010000066.1 GCA_016342385.1 Spirochaetaceae bacterium
ACTCCTCAAATCGTCTCTTCCCACCGCAATTACAGAAGTCTGTTTTAATATGAATGGCATGAATTTTAAATTTGATATGATAAAGGGAGTTTGCTTTCTTCTGGAGATGATAAAGAAGAGACATGGAATCCTTACCACCTGAAACAGCGACGAGAACTCTATCGCCATCTTCTATCATTTTGTATTTGATTATCGCCTGACTGATTTTTTTATCAATCTGCTTTTCAATATCTTTCATTCTAGGCGATAATATCAAATTATCTTTTAATATTCCAGCTGAGAATGTAGATCCAGTCCACCTTCTCATATTTAGGATCAGAATAGGAAAATTTCCCTTTCAATCTCAGTTCTTCGGCAGCTTTAGTGAAATGACACAGAGCAATCCCCATATCCAATGACTGAATATGAAATCCTTTTATCAGAGCATTATATGTTTTATTATAATCACAGTAGAAGTGAAACATATCATTATGCATGACAATTCGCCAGGGTTGTTTATTCGATGCCGATGGACCATGTTGAACAGCATGAAATATCTCATTAAGGGGAGATTGAAGATCTTCGGGGTGAACAGGAGCTAATCCCTCTTCATCATTCTGTTTAAACAGTATTTTGCTTAAAGGTTTTCTTCTACGGGACCTGGCCAACATCCGGGTTAGTTTTTCAACAAAAGCTCTTTTCTCATGGGGGTAACCCAGAGGAGATATTGCTGGTATGACTTTCCCTTCGGGGAGAGACAAGAGACTGGCGATAAAACTGCGTCCGAAAGTTCCACCCACCCAGCATGTCCCAAGATCCAGATCTGTCAGCTCCAGAAGGACCTCTTCAAAACAATACCCGTAATCAATAATAGCTCGGTCTCCTCCATCAGCATATCCGCCAAAATAGAAACGGGCATTTTTGATCATACCGTAAGAGGTCATCTTGCCAAGATCCTCTATGCTGCTTTTATCTATATCCATAAATGTCATGGAATATCGGTTTCCGAAAGGACCTTTTCTCTCTTTTTTAATGATTCTCTGAATTCTTTCAAAAAGCTCCCCTTCAGGAACAGTTGTTGAATATGTGCGGACAGAAATCCTTTTGTCCATGATCTCTATAAAATTCACTGATATCTACCTTTTATTTCAAATATCCCCAATATAAAATATATCCAAAAATATATAAAAAATATACGGGACGGAATATAAAAAATGTACGGCACGGTCGCGACCGTCCCCTGCATTTTTTATTCATTATTTTATAACATCGGAATATACATATAAATTCCTATATAAAAGAACAGACTCCCGGCCAATACAAATAAATGCCAGATAGCATGGTAATAGGGCAACTTTTTCATGGAGTAAAAAGCTGTTCCCGTTGTGTATGTAAGGCCTCCTGCAATAATCCACTGAACAAAAGTCCAGGGAATAACCGCTATGACAGGTTTCCATATAAAAACAACCAGCCAACCCATGGCCAGATATAGAATCACATGAAAAAAATTAAATCTGCCCCAGAAAACCAGAGTGAACAGGATTCCCAGAAGAGCGATTGCCCAGACAACCGCAATAAAAGCAAAACTAAAAGGGCTTCCAACTGCAATGAGTATCGGTGTATATGTTCCGGCAATCAGGAAGTAGATATTGGAATGATCGAGGATTCTTAGAATTCTTTTAAAATTCGATGGTTTGACAAGATGATAGAATCCCGAAGCGGAATAGAGCAGGACCATAGATAAAGCAAATACAACCAGTCCGGCCGTTTTTACCGGATCACCACTTTTAAGGCCTGCTTTAATCAGGAAAATCATACCGACCAATGATAGAACAGCACCGGACAGATGGGTTATCGCATTAGCCATTTCCTCTTTTCTGTTATCATAGTTCTGCAGAGTAATGTGTTTCTCTAACCAGCTGTTAAAATTATTCACAGGAACACCCCTTTGGCTATTAGACGACCAGCCTTTTCTTGTTCTTTTATCAGTAATAGAATATAAGATATATAAAAGAGAAATAATAAAGAACCCTTAAAAAAGAGAGGGATAATAAAATAATGAATGAAATTCTACAAAAAAAAATAATGGACTGCATCCCCTCAGATCCCGGTGTTATGAACAGTTCTACGTATCTCAAGTCAGCTGTACTGGCTTCTCTGTATATCAAAGAGGATCAGCCTCATCTCATCTTTCAAAAGCGCAGTTCTACAATAAAGCAGGGGGGAGAAATCTGTTTTCCCGGTGGTAGATTTGACCGGAGTAAAGACCGTAATATGATGGAAACTTCCGTAAGGGAAACCATAGAGGAGATGGGTGTCCCCAGAGAAGATATTCTGGTTTTTGGTCAGATTGATACTCTGGTTGCCACAATGGGTACTGTTATCAGCTGCTTTATCGGAGAATTAAAAATTGAGAACCTGTCTCAACTGACTATCAATAGAGATGAAGTTGAAAAGGTTTTTTCCATTCCCTTACGATGGTTTATAGAAAATCCTCCTGCCGAATACAATGTACATCTGGAGATAAAACCACATTACACTGATGAAGAGGGAAAAAAAGTCGTGCTTCTTCCCGTTGAAGAACTGGGACTTCCCGATCGATACAGAAAACCCTGGGGATTAAAAAAGCATAAAATATATGTGTACAAAAAAGAGGGTGAAACAATATGGGGGATAACAGCTCAAATTGTGAAACACATAAGCGAATTATTAAAAGATGTTCTTTAAATCAATTCCCCGACTAGTCTACAGAATTCTTCCAGATTACGAATAATAAGATCCGCATAATGGTCATATGGCGTAGGCTGGTTATTAACAATGACCAACTTCCCACCATGTCCCAAAGTGTTGTCGATAAAGGAAGCCGCCGGCTGAACCACTAGAGTCGATCCGAGAGAAATAATCAGATCTGCTTTTGAACTCTCCTCCAGAGCCCGGATGAATGGCTTTTCTGCAAGTTGTTCTCCATAAAAAGTGATGTCCGGTTTAATAATACCATTGCAATTAGCGCAGTGTGGTATTTCCCCGACCTTTACAAATGAGACAAGTTGAGCATAAGAAAATTCTTTTCCACAGGAACAGCAGTGACCGGTTTCAGCTGATCCGTGGACTTCAATTATTTTTTTTGAACCGGCTTTCTGATGAAGTCTATCAATATTCTGCGTAATGACTGCTTCTATAATACCCCGCTGCTCCAGCCTTGCCAGTTCAAGATGAACCATTGAAGGCTCAATATTGTCGAGGTCAAAGACAAGCTCTCTGGCATATTTATAGAAAAAAGCCGGGTCGGAATGAAAAATATTGATATCAAAAATCTTTTCAGGCTCCATTATTTTACAGAGTCCATCCTCTCCGCGAAAATCCTTCAATCCGGAGAAAGTGGAAATACCGGCTCCTGTAAAGGCAATAACCCGGGAAGATTCTCTGATCAGTTTAATTAACTTTTCACCCATAATAATATTCTACACGATGAGTCAGCTGAGATCAAAGGCAGAGTTCAAATCCATAAGATTCATTGACGGCTCGATCATTTACGGCTTATAACTTTAGAATGAAGTCATAAAAATATTGGAAAGGAGAGTTCGTATCCAAAAGGGGAAACAGGGTTCACAGTTAAAACTACGAGTTCTTATCGTTGAAGACCATCCTGTAAATATGAAAATAATGCGTTTTATGCTCGAAAAAAAAGACTGTGAGATATATGAAGCAACCAATGGGGTTGAGGCTGTTGATCTGTTTCAAAAAGTACTGCCCCATTTAATCTTTATGGATATGCAAATGCCTGTCATGGATGGTCTGAAAGCTGCAGAAGAGATAAGAAGACTTGATAATGAGCAAAAATCGGGAAAAAGAACAACTATAATAGCATTAACTGCCAGTGTCTCACAAGAAGAGAGAGCAGATAGTATTGATGCCGGTATAGATATTTTTCTGGCCAAGCCCCTTACTTATGAAAAATTATCTGAAATCATTAAGGGGACAAATCCTTTAGAGATGGGAATATCTCCAGAATACACTGTTTTTGATTACAAGGGTCTTATCGAACTGTTTTCCGGAAATAAAAATCTTGTGGATAAACTGATCGATGAATTTCTTATGGGCTCTATTACGACTTTGGCGAAACTGGATATTTTCGTCACTCATAATGATTACGCTTCAATCGAGAACCTGGCGCATTCCTTAAAGGGACAATTGCTTAATATGAAAGCCGGTAAAGCCGCAAAGGAATTTTCCAAACTGGAAAAGAAAGCGGCTCAGAATAATAAAGAGATTGACTCCTGCTACAATTCCTGTCTTGATTCTATTAATGAATTAAGAGACGAGATTGAGAAGATCAACCGGTAATTTCATCGCTGTATTTACGATATAATCCCCGAAACTGATCGTAAGTTAACTGAAGCAGTTCGGCAGCGACTTTCTGCTTTCCCCCACTTTTTACAAGAGCCTTTTTTACAAAACCAAGTTCCATTTCCTTCATGGCATTTTTATATTCTTCCACCGGCAGATCCAGAGTGTGTAAAGTTTTTTTATTTAGCTTTTCGGCAAAGGGATTTTCAAAGGGATCCAGTTTTATCTCTTTTATCTCATTGTCATTACAGATATAGACGGCTCTTTCAACTACATTTTTCAGTTGTCTGACATTTCCGGGCCAGTCAAAAGTCACCATTTTATCTATAACGTCCTGAGAGAAGGAGATATCCTCCACTCTGCCGAGCTCCCGATTCATCCTTGCGGCAAAATGAAAAGCCAGAAGCAGAATATCATCCTCTCTCACCCTTAAAGGGGGAACAAACAACACTTCAAAAGAGAGACGATCCAAAAGATCTTCTTTAAATTTACCCTGTTCACATAATGCCGGAAGGTCGTCATTGGTTGCCGCGACAATACGGACATTTACTTCATGTGTAAAAGAACTTCCCACTCTTTCAAAAGTACCGTATTCTACTGCCCGGAGAATTTTTTCCTGAACTTCCATAGGGATTAATCCAATTTCATCGAGAAACAGTGTCCCGCCATCGGCTTCTTCAAACCGTCCTTTCCGCCTGCCTGAAGCTCCTGTGAAAGCACCGGCTTCGTGTCCGAAGAGTTCCGATTCAATCAGTCCGGGAGGGAGTGAGGCGCAATTCATGGTGACAAAGGGTTGTTCCCATCTGTCGGATAAAAAATGCAGCCTCGAAGCCGCCAGTTCCTTACCTGTCCCCCTCTCACCGATTATCAGCATAGGCCGGTTAACTTTTGCCGCCCTACTCAGGTGCTGCTGAAAATCGAGAAATAGTTCTGACTCTCCTAAAGCTTCTTTTGCACTTGCGGAATATTCTTTCATAAAAACAGGTTAATCCCTTTTGGTTTTTTTTACCACACCTTATGGGATATCTTACCAAAACAAGTTCTAAAACCTTAAAATTCTATAACGGCAGAATTGGCACGCCCTTTGCATATAAGTTTATGTAGACAAAATACAAGAATTACCATGGCTGGTCGGATGCAGGCATCCTGCTCGCCTATGCAACCCAAGGAGGAAAATATGGGTATTTTTAGAAGAGGAAAAGACATCATTAATTCAAATATAAACGCAATGCTCGATAAAGCAGAAGATCCTGAAAAAATGATCAAACTAATGATGCAGGAACTGGAAGACACTCTGGTTGATCTCAAATCATCCATTGCTGCTAAAATGGCAGCTAGGACCCAGAATCAGAAAGACATAGCTGTTCTGGAAGGAAGAGTGAAAAGATGGACAGAAAGGTCCGAGATGGCTGTAACAAAAGGTAGAGATGATCTGGCTAAAGAAGCTCTCATCGAAAAGAAAAAAGCAACTGATGATCTGGATGCCGTAAAAAAAGACATAGATCACCTGACTCAGATTATCGATGAAACAAAAAACAATATCCTGGCTCTGGAAGAAAAACTTCAGACAGTTGTTCAGAAGCACAAGATTCTCATCCAGAGAGCCATTCACGCCAAAGAGAGAAAAGAAGTCAATACCTCAATCAGACATGCCACAGGAGCACAGGCTATGGTTCGCTTCAATGAGTTTGAAAATAAAATTGAACGAATGGAAGCGGAAGCAGATATGTCTGCTGTAGGAAACAGCGATCTGGAATCGGAATTCGTGAAAATGGAAACGGGGAAAAATGTTGATGCTGAACTGGAAGCTTTGAAAAAATCTATGAAAAAAACATCTGCCAAATCAGAAGCAGAAACAAAATAGGGGGAAAGGATGACCAGCTGTGAAAGAACTGCAAGACTGTACAGATCCAGAAGAGGTATGATGTTCGGCGTCTGTCAGGGAATTGCCGACTGGAGAGGTATAAATGCAGGATATGTGAGACTGACATTAGTGGTGCTGACTGTTTTTACCGGGTTTTTCCCCTTTGGTCTTCTATACCTTCTTGCCGCCTTTTTCCTGCCTCTTGAACCGGTGCATAAAGAAAGAGATTTCTATAGAAGGTCACATATCAAAAGAGGTTTTTACGACCTGAGACAGGAATTTGATGACCTTTCCACCAGATTCAACAGAATGAACCGTCCTTCGACAGGTTCAGGAACCGAACGGGATTGGGATCGTCGTTTCAATAATTCCTAGCCAGCGTATTGGCGGGTCGCGACCCGCCAATACGAATTGCCACAATTAAGGCAAATAGGATAATATATTTCATTGGAGGAAATTATGGGTATTTTTACAAGATTTATGGATATAGTGAATTCCAATATAAATGCTCTTTTAGATAAAGCTGAAGATCCTGAAAAAATGATCCGGCTGATGATGCAGGAAATGGAAGACACTCTGGTTGACCTGAAATCTTCCTGTGCTGCAAAAATCGCATCCCGGACAAGAGCGACAAGAGACCAGGCTGATTTTCAGCAGAAAGTCACAAGATGGACCGAAAGAGCTCAATTGGCTGTGGAAAAAGGCCGTGATGATCTGGCCAAAGAAGCTCTTATTGAAAAAAAAGAAGCCCAGGCTGGGCTGGATATGCTGAATAAAGAACTTGACCACTTGAATCAGATTATTGATGAGTGCAAAAATAATATACTACTGATAGAAGATAAGCTTCAGGTTGTGATTCAAAAACATAAAGCTCTAATCCGGAGAGGACAAGAAGCTAAAGAAAAAAATAAAATCAACAAGGTAATGAGAGAGGCGAATGGATCCGGTGTCATGACGCGATTCGATGATCTGGAAAACCGTATTGAAAGAATGGAATCTGATGCGGAAGTGTCCGGATTCGGTTCTTCATCAAGCCTTGAGTCGGAGTTCAGTAAACTGGAAGCTGGCAGTGATGTAGATGATGAGTTGGCTGAACTGAAAAAGTCGGTTAAAAAAACAAATTCCCAGTAGGTGATACACATGAATAATATGATAGGTATAGAATATTTTGCAGTCTTTATGTGTATCGGTTTACCGATTATCTGTATTACACTGGTAAAACTGAAAAAGCATGACTCAAAAAAATCAAGTCAGGGGAAACAGGAAATCCTCGATGAAATGTACTATGCCGTGAAAGATATGAAAAAGAGGATTTCCAACCTCGAAACAATACTTTATGACCGGGAAAAAAGGAGTTAAGAGATGGCACAAAACAGATTGTACCGATCGAGAAACGGAATGATATTCGGAGTCTGCCAGGGAATCGCCGAATGGAGAGATCTTCCCGTTGGTTATATCAGACTTGGGCTCATTATTGCCCTTGTTTTCACCGGATTCTTCCCGATTGGACTTTTATATCTTGCAGCCGGATTTTTTCTTCCCGTAGAACCAAAACAGGGTAAGTCCGATTACTATGATCGGAGCGCGAGGGGAAAACGCGAATACAGAAGAGAAAGCCGAAGAGAAAAATCGAGAGGTTTTTCTTTTGATGATATAAAAGAAGAATTCGATGACCTGGCATCCCGGGTTAACCGTATGGAAGACGATGTTATCGATAAGGAAAAAGACTGGGAACAGCGCTTTAAAGATGACAAGTAGAATCGGGTCAGTTTTAAACATGAATGGGATGGTAGCGACCATCCCCTGCATGTTATAATCATTCCCATGAAAACAATAGTACTGGCGGAAAAGCCCAGCGTGGGCCGCGAGTTGGCCAGAGTTCTTAAATGTGATAAAAAGACCCGAAGTTTCTGTGAAGGAAATGAATATATAGTCACCTGGGCCATGGGGCATCTGGTGGAACTGGCTGATCCCGGTGAATACGATGAGAAGTATAAAAAGTGGGATCTCCAGACCCTTCCCATGCTGCCCGACAGAATGAAACACAAGGTCATGAAAAAAACATCCAACCAGTTTCGAACAGTTCAGGGAATCATGAGACGCAATGACGTCAACCGACTGATTATTGCCACAGATGCCGGGCGGGAAGGAGAACTGGTCGCCCGCTGGATTATGGCTCTATGCAGGTGGAAAGGTAAAACTGAACGGCTGTGGATCAGTTCTCAGACAGATAAAGCCATTAATGAGGGCTTTAAAAACCTGAAGCCGGGAAAGGATTACGAAAACCTCTTTCACTCTGCAGAAGCCAGAGCGGAAGCAGACTGGCTGATCGGACTGAATGTGACCAGGGCTCTCAGCTGCCGCTATGATAGCCGTCTCTCCGCCGGAAGAGTACAGACCCCGACTCTGGCCATGATTATACAAAGAGAAGAGGAGATAGATAGTTTTATTCCTCAGAATTACTGGACAATCGAAGCTCATATGGGTTCCTTTTCAGCTCTCTGGAGAAGTGATAAAGGGATAAGCAGATTGAACGACTATGACAAAGCCCTTATCCTGTCTTCAAAAATTGAAAATTCCGAAGCCAAAATTATTGATATTCAGAAAAAACGGAAATCAGAAGCTCCTCCGAAGGCATATAACCTGACTGAATTGCAGCGCGATGGTAACAGATATTTGGGATTCTCTGCAAAAAAAACCCTTCAGGTATTGCAGGGACTATACGAAAGACACAAATATGTGACCTATCCCAGAACTGATTCAAAACACATTACAACCGACATGGTTCCCACATTAAAAGAGAGGTTAAATGCCGTTGTTGAGACAAAATACAGAGACAAAGTGAATGATCTGCTTTCACGGGAAATCAATCCCGGAAAGAATTTCGTTGATAACAACCGCGTTAGTGATCATCATGCCATCATCCCTACAGAGCTGAAAGCCGACTTGAGAGAACTGAATGTTGAGGAACAGCAGCTTTTTGACCTGATTGTCCGCCGGTTTATCGTTGTCTTATCGCCCCCCTGCCAATATGAGAGTATCTCCATAACCATCTCTGCCGGAGGAGAGAAACTCTATGCAAAAGGAAAGAGAACCATAGAAAAAGGCTGGAAAAGTATAGATAAACAATCGGGCAGAAGCGATATACAGAAAGACTCGGATCTGGCCGATCAGGTTCTGACAGATTTTATGGTGGGTGATACTTTTCATGTAAAATCCCTCAATACCAGGAAGGGAATGACCAGAGCTCCAGCCCGTTACAATGAGGCCACACTTTTAACAGCTATGGAAAATCCCTCAAAATTCGTAGCCGATAAAACCCTGAAAGAAACAATCCGCCAGGGAGGACTTGGGACTCCGGCGACAAGAGCCGATATTATCGAAAAGCTTTTATCGTCCTATTATATAGACCGGAAGGGAAAAGAGCTCGTGCCCACAGCAGCGGGAATAGAGCTGATTAAAATCGTACCGGAGCTTCTGAAATCACCGGCACTGACAGCCCAATGGGAACAGAGGTTTACAGATATTGCCGAAGGCAGGGAGAAACCTCATATTTTCCTTAAGGAGATTCGGGAAAAAACAAAAGATCTGGTCCATTCTGTCAAAAACAGCAAACTGACCTTTGAACCGAAAAATCTCAGTAAGAAAGACTGTCCCATGTGCGGAAAGAAACTGATGGAAATCCACGATAAGAAAGGCAATGCCAAATTCGTCTGTCAGTCTCTGGCCTGCGGATATATTGATGAACCTGTAAATGAATATGATCCCTATAACAGGAGAAACAAAAAAAACAGAGGTATGAATTCCAGACTGGTTAAACAGTATAGTGACAGCAGTAAAGACACCATGACATTGGGAGAGATGCTGAAGGCACAGATGGAAGCGAATAAAAAGGCATAAAGGTCCTCTGTCTATTACAATATTTCCTATTGGAAGAAGTGACAATTACCGGTACAATAAGAAAAAACTGTAAATA
This sequence comes from Spirochaetaceae bacterium, assembly GCA_016342385.1. Lineage (GTDB taxonomy): Bacteria > Spirochaetota > Spirochaetia > DSM-2461 > DSM-2461 > Spirochaeta_F. The sequence goes on from JAEINM010000066.1 coordinate 10,167, forward strand.
CCGCGAAGAGGTGTGATTGCCTATTCCGCAGCATCTCTCTAGTATAGTGATTTTAACAACAAGGAGGAATTTTTTGAAAAAAATATTTTTTATTTCTGTGCTGATCCTGACTGCAGCCGTGTCTCTTTCTGCAGAAAAATTATCAATGATCCAGGGAACATATTTGAATACAAGCAGAAATTACGACTGGGGTAGTTTCACAACAAAAGAAAATTATTCAGAAGCGGGAATAACTTATACCTATTTTAATGGAAAAGGTATCGGAATCTATTCCAGCACGACTATTGCTTTGCCCTTTGCCTACAAAGCTCAAATAGATGGAAGAGAAGTAACAGGTGTATCTATTGATGCTTATGATCGATTTCAGATCGGAATCGACATGCTGATCGGACCGGGATTCCTGGTAAACTTAAATCCCCGATTCTCAATCCTGGCGGCAGGAGGTCTCCACTTCAATGGGATTGCCCTCATTTCCGATAACTACATGATAGACCCTTATCTGGCCTACAACCTGGGTCCCGGACTGGCTATAAACGGTCTTCTCAACCTGACAGATCATTTCAATATCAACCTTAGCTATATGATGGCCTGGGACAGGTTGGAGTTTGTAACCATGCCTGAACTCGACTCTGATGTTACCGCTAAGGGCGGTCTGACTTTTGCTATATCTGCCGGTTTGGGATTTAAATACTGAGACATAAAATCTTAAAATGAAAAAATGCGGCTTCGGCCGCTTTTTTCATTTTATATACCCTCATCCCCTATAAATAGGAGTATCTCTTATTGAATAATGTCCTGAATCCTTTTACCGACATCTCAGGGAATAGAAAAAGAAAAATGGATATTACTATTGTTTCTGATAAAAAATAGTAATAAATTAATAGTAGGTGATGATAAAGGGAGGGCAGAATGGCAGTCCAGAGATTAGTGGATTTCTTGAACCAGACTCACACATTTTATTCAACTGTAAAACACGAGCCGGCATATTCGGCTTTATCTTCAGCCAAATCAGCCCATATATCAGCAAAGGAAATGGTAAAATCTGTTCTGATTAAACTGGACGGCTCTTACACTTTGGCCGTACTGCCATCAAATGCTAAAATTGATTTTAAAAAACTGAAACAAATTACGGGATCACAGAATGCCACACTGGCTGAGGAAGAGGATCTCGAAACCATATTTCCCGACTGCACTACCGGAGCAGTCCCCCCTCTTGGAAACCTCTATCACATACCGGTAATTTCCGACTCTCTTATAACCTGTCATGATGAGATGTTTTTTGAAGCCGGTTCTCACAGAGAAATCATGAAAATGCGCATATCAGACTATCTGAAATTGACTCATCCGAAAATTGCAGCTATCCATAGAAATTATTAAAATCATTTTCGCCTTTTCTTATTATTTTTCTTTCCTTTTTTTTCACTCTCTTTGAATTTGTTTCTCAATGATGGTTTCTGTTGAGACAAGCCATGCCTTGTCTCAACAGAACGCTTTATCTTAGCTTTTCTGATAAGGCATTTAGGGCCGCTGCCGATTAAATCGGTTCTTCCGCATTTGATCAAAGCCTCTTCCACCAATTCTCTGTTTTGCGGCTTTTTATATTGAAGTAGAGCTCTCTGCATCGCTTTTTCTCTCATATCAGAGGCCACATGAATCTTTTTCATTGTCAGAGGGTTATAACCCGAATAGAACATAGCTGTAGAAAGCGTTCCCGGAGTGGGAATAAAATCCTGAACCTGGTCGGTCCTCAGTCCGCTGTCCCGTAAATATTCTGCCAGCTCTACAGAATCCTCCAGGGTAGAACCGGGATGAGAGGAGATTAAATAGGGAACAAGAAACTGATTCTTCCCCTCCTCTTTATTTATTTTATCATACTTGATACGAAACTGATCAAAGACCTGACGTCCCGGCTTCCCCATAATTCTTAGGACCTTATCCGAAACATGTTCAGGTGCGACCTTCAGCTGACCGCTGATATGGTGCTTCACCAGTTCTCTAAAAAAAGTATCATCTTCGTCTAGCAATAAGTAGTCATAGCGGATTCCCGAACGGATGAATACTTTTTTCACACCTTCAATGCTACGGAGTCTCTTCAGAAGTGCAACATATTCACTATGGTCAACTTCCAGTTGAGAACAGGGCTCGGGAGAAAGGCACTGTTTATTTTTACAGGCACCGCTAAGACTCTGTTTTGCACAGGCTGCCTGCCTGAAGTTGGCGGTTGGGCCTCCGACATCGTGGATGTATCCTTTAAAATCGGGATCAGAGATGAATGATCTGGCTTCCTGTACTAGAGAGTCCTGACTTCTGGCACTTATAATCCGTCCCTGATGGAAATTCAGGGCACAGAAACTGCATCCGCCATAACATCCCCGACTACTCACAAGGCTGAATTGAACTTCATCGAGGGCTGAAATTTTTCCTATTTTTTCGTAAGCGGGATGAGCTTTCCGTTTATAGGGCAGTTCGTAAACCTCATCGAGCCTTTCCCCCGATAGAGGATAAGCCGCAGGGTTCTGAACAATCCACTCCCTATCATATTTTTCAATCAGAGCCTTTCCCGAAAAAGGATCTGTATTTTCATGCTGAATCCTGAAGGACCGGGCAAATTCTCTCTTATCTGCACAGATTTTTTTAAAATCCGGTAGTTTGATGGCATTGGAGGAGTCGGGAAATTCCTCGGTTTTATAGACAGTCCCTCTAACATGGCGGATATCTTTCAGTTTCATTCCTGTTTTCATAAGCTGAGCAATCTCAAGAATCTGATTCTCTCCCATTCCGTAGACAAGAAGATCCGCCTTTGAATCTAAGAGTATAGATCGCCGTAGCTTGGAGCTCCAGTAATCATAATGGGCAAGACGTCTCAAAGAAACTTCCATACCACCGAGGATTACAGGGATTTTTTTATAGGCCTGCTTAATAGCGGCGGTGTACACAATGGCTGCACGGTCCGGACGATGTCCCGTTTCCCCTCCGGGACTGTATACATCTTTATGGCGATCCTTTCTGGCTGCCGTATAATTACTGACCATAGAGTCCATATTCCCGCCGGTAACCAGAAAACCATACCTAGGTTTTCCGAATTCCCGAAAAGCGTC
>JAEINM010000067.1 GCA_016342385.1 Spirochaetaceae bacterium
CTTCTGTTAGAAATACCTGATCATTAAAAGTGGCATAGAGGTCAATTTCATTTGTTTCACCAGACCCAATCCGGGGGATTTCAGCTGATACAGTCGGGTTATCCATATACCCCGACTGCATAAAAGTAATTGAAACATCATCTACAGGGTAATTTTCACAGTTACTGATAGTGACTATACCTATAGGATTATTGACATAATAGCTCTGCATTGATGCGAAGAGAGGATCAATTTTAATGTTTTCAAATTTTATGCATTTAATTTCCGCCTTAGGAGAATCGGGATCCTCCCCAAAACGATAGGACGCTGTGACTCCAATTGCAAAAGCAAAACCATTGAGTAGAGTATTAAGATCTCCGAAATAGGAATAATCATCAATTGATTTGAAATATTTTAATCTCGGATTAATATCCAGAACGAGATTATAACTGAGATTCAATCCCAGAGAGACTCCAGCCTGGGCGTTAAATAAAAGAGCACTTCTTGGTTCACCGCCGGGATCGAGAAAAGGGAAATACCCATAGGAAAGACCTAAACCCAGATCTCCACCTACTTCGAGCTGTTTAGAAAATCTATGGGCATAATAGGCACCTAAATTTCCATAAAACTGAGTGTGATTTCTTTTTTCATCATCAGGGAGTTGTGCTTTTACAAGAATAAGCCCCATTTGTGCCATGGGTTGTAAAACAGGTAATGAAGAAAGGGGTATTCTGGCGGCCAGTGAAATATCGTGATATTGATAGGTGCCTCCCGAAGTAAAGACATCTCTGGCAATGGGGAAATAGGTCTGGTAACAGATACCGAGACTGAAGGGATATTGGTATTTTTCATCAAAATCTATCTCACTATTGTTCTGTGTAAATAAATACTGAGAAGTGATCACAGTAAAAAAAAGAAAAAAGAAATAACACTTAATGCAATTCTTCATGCTCCCTTTTCTTCAACAGTTATAGATTACTTAAAATCTCACTTGCTTTTCGACCGGTTTCGCTATGGGGGTCGATGCTGATTGCTTTTTCCAATTTTCTTCTGGCGAAATCCATTTCTTCTAGTTCCAATGAACAAAAAGCCGATAATAGGTATACTATCTGCTCTTCATCCTTTTTTTCAGAGTCCGATAAATAGCTGTCAAAGAGTTCCTCCGCTTCAATATAGTTTTGGCTTTCGATTAATACATTCCCTTTTAAAAGAACATAATCACCATAATATTCAGATTCAGGATAGGGATCCATTTTAAACAGAGTATCTCTCATTTTCTTTATCTGACCGGATTCATATTCACAGAGTACTTTGTAAAAGAGAATCTCCTCATAATTAGATCCATACCATTCCGCGCCCTCTTCGAGGATTTGGATAGCACCGGAAAAATCCCCTTTAAAATAGAGGGTTTTTCCCTCTTCCAGGAATTCAATATCATCATCAACCCAGGTTATTGTCTCTTCATCCTGTGGATCTCCCCGTACACCCATAACGGCAGACTGTCTGGAATCGATCTCATTATCACGAAATAGCTTGGCAAAAGAAGATCCTTTTATGCCCCACTTATCAACCTTCTGGAGCTGATCCAATAATGTGGCTACCTCATATATTCCATCTTTATCCAGAGTAATTTTGACATTATCCATCAGCAGCTCTGCATAACTGTCATCAGTCAGCCTTATTGTATCGCCATCAGAAACGATATCACCAATATCCAGAGTATCCCAATTGCCGCCCGATTCTACTTCGAGATAGCCATCGAGATAATCTATAGATAAATCTCTTGCACATATTACAGTCAAACTCAATGTGAACAATAAAAATGCAAAACACAAATATCTAAACATAATCTACCTCTTTAGAATAAATATATCCCTCTTAAAACAATTATCCATGAATTAACCTGAATATCATCTATTCCATAATTTTAAAATCATATTTCTTTCTCTATAATACTAATACATAAAGAGAGATATTCATATCTTTTTTTACTGGAGGTTCTATGCAGTTGAAAGCCGTTATCTTCGACTTTGACGGAACTCTGACGAAGCAGGGTTCCATAGATTTTAATATGATCAGAAATAAAATCTCCTGCCCTCCCCACATGCCCATTCTCGATTATATAGAGACCCTTTGCGGCAAGGAACAGAAAGCAGCCCGGGATACACTCGATTCATTGGAATTCCATGGGGCAGAATCTTCGGAAGAAGAATACTACGCAGAGGAAGTAATAGGCTTTTTAAACCGGAGGAATATTCCCGTTATAATCATTACCCGGAACTCAAAGAAATGCATTCTCAGATCTCTTGAAAATTTCAGGACTCTCAATGAAAAAAACTTCTATCGTATTATTTCGAGGGATGATCCCTATGCGGTAAAACCTGATCCGCAATCTATTATTCACATAGCCGGGGAACTGGATATATCAACAGGGAATATCATGGTCATCGGAGATTATATACATGATATGACTGCGGGGATTAAGGCGGGAGCTAAAACCGTCTATAAAATTACTGATAGAGAGAACGATGACCTTGTTCAGAGCGACTATATAATCCAATCACTGAGAGAACTTCTTCCGATCTTTTCTGCAAGCCTGCCCTTACAAAAAGGGAAATATCCCAATGATCTTCTCGGGGATCTGCTAACAGATCTGGATAGCTCAGATTCCAGGCTGATAATCGGTCCGGGAGTCGGAGAAGATTCAGCAGTAATTAATGCGGAGGAAGAAGAATTGATCATTCTCAAGTCGGATCCCATCACTTTTCCCGTTGATGATATTTCAATGTACTCCATCAATGTGAATATGAACGATATTGTCACTTCCGGAGGAACAGGCCAATGGATGACACTGGTTTTGTTGTTTCCCGAAGGAACCTACCCGGAAGAGATAGAGAAAGTGATGGAATCAATATCCCATATATGCCGAAAAAGAAATTTATCGATCTGTGGCGGACATACAGAAATAACAGATGCTGTGAACAGGCCTGTAATAAGTGTGACAATTATCGGTACTGTAAGCAAAGAGAAACTGATCAATAAAAAAAATATTCACTGTGGTGATTCAATTATCCTCAGCAAATTTATCGGGATAGAAGGGTCATCAATCATTGCAGCTGGAAAATATAGAGAGCTGATTGAAGCCGGCTTTAATAAAAAGGAATTGGAATCCTGCAAAGCTCTTGTGAACATTCTGAGCATCTCTGAAGAAGCTCAACTCGCTGTTGAAGCAGGTGGAGTTTCAGCTATGCACGATGTGACGGAAGGGGGAATTGCGACAGCTATAGGGGAACTGAGTCTGGCAGGAAAAAAAGGATTTGATATATATACTGATCAAATTCCGATTCTGGAAATAACAAAAAGAATCTGTTCTTATTTTAAGATAAATCCACTGGGTTTAATCGGTTCTGGCTCACTGATAATTATCTGCAGAAAAGAAGCAACAGAAAAAATTTTATACAAATTACAGAACAATAATATTGAAGCCGGTATTATTGGAAAAGTGAATTCCGATCCAGGAGGAAAGATATCCTGCCTTGGTGGAGCATTAGATGAGTGGCCGGAGTTTACAACGGATGAACTGACAAAAATAAAATTCAATTGATATATTTTTAATTGGGATTATCCGACTAAAATCACTTTGTAAAGGATAATGATAAGTAAGAGATAAAGAGGGTAATATTTTTTATCTTAAAAAATAACCTCATAAACAATCTAAAAAACTTATTACATAAAGATTTTTACATAAGCAGTATATTTCCCATGAATACTAAGAGGATTATACATAATTATTTTTATATTAAGATAAGTTTTATTATATAGACATTGTTATACATAAATACATTTATATTCTCCCTGGATATAGTTGTGATTAAAATAGGCATAAATATTTATAAAAAAGAAATTTCTTTCAAAACATTGAGAGGTAAATATATTTATATTTCTAATGATGTCTCATTATTTCCTCTCAATTATCCGATATTAAACTCATGAAAAGAAGAGCTGAACTTATACATACATATTCTATAATCGCAATAGATAAAGAACGCGGAGAAATGGGTGGTGCCGTCCAATCCCATTATTTTTCTGTTGGTGGATCAGTTATATGGGCCCAGGCTGGAACTGGAGTTATCGCCACTCAGGCCATGGTGAATATCGAATACGGACCCCAGGGTTTATCTCTTCTTAAAAAAGGATTCAGTAGTGAAAAAGTAATAAATCTTATTACCTCAAAAGATAGTAATGCTCCTATAAGGCAGGTAGCAGCACTGGATTGCAGTGGTGGAATTCAAGCTTTTACCGGATCAAAAACAATTACTGAAGCTGGTCATATAGTAGGAGAAAACTATTCCTGTCAAGCCAACATGATGCTGAAAAATACTGTATGGTCTGCTATGGCCCAAAGCTTTGAAGAATCCTCAGGTCCTCTCGCGGAAAGATTATTAATATCACTAGAAGCTGCGGAAGCGGAAGGTGGTGACATTAGAGGGAAACAATCCTCGGCACTTACAGTTGTCAGCGTTGAGGACAAAGGTAATATCAGAGATAATATCATTGTGGATCTACGAGTAGAAGACCATAGTGAACCTCTTGGGGAAATGCGCAGGCTTCTCACTATACACAAGGCTTACACTCATGCTGCTCTGGGTGATCTTGCTATTGAAAAAGGTGATATATCCAGAGCTATGGATGAATTTGCAGAAGCGGAAAAACTAATTCCGGAAAATATTGAACTCCAGTTCTGGAAAGCTGTCTCACTAATAAATCATTTCAACTTCTCCCAGGCGGAACCGATTCTCAAAAAAGTTTTCCGTATAGATAATAATTGGAAAATTCTTCTTCAGAGATTAACCGGATCTGAGATAATTAAGAGGGATGAAGAGATTCAAAAATTCCTTGACTTTCTATGCAAATAAAAGGGAAAAAGCCGCGGCAAAGAGCAATGCGGGGATCATATTGATAGTTTTTATTTTTTTGATCTCCAGTATCGATATTCCAAGGCCGAGAAGAAGCAGCCCTCCAGTGGCGCTGATTTCACTAATAACCGATTCTGTCAGATACGTTTGAAGCGAACCGGCAAAAAGAGTTAGTCCTCCCTGAAAGATCACAAGTGGAACTATGGAAAAAAGAACACCAACACCCAAGGTTGAAGCCAGTGCAATAGATGCAATACCATCGAGAACTGATTTCGCCAGCAGTAGATTGGGATAGGATCCCAGTCCCTCTTCTATAGCTCCCAGAACCGTCATTGAACCCATGCAGTACAATAGGAAAGCCGTCACCAGACCTTCAGAGAACTGGCTGTTTTCCGATCGGGATATTTTTTTTAGTCTTTCACCGAGACGATCCATAAGCGAATCGATTTTTAGTAATTCCCCTGTTATACCACCCAGAATGATGCTGAATATCATGAATAAAATACTATCTACTTTAATCGCCATCATGATCCCCAGAGTTATGGTAAATAAACCTATCCCCTGAAAAGCGATTTTAATCAGTTTTTCCGGTGTTTTCTTATGCACTATCAGTCCAATTAATCCCCCGGCTAATATGGCTGCTGCATTCACCAACGTTCCAAACATAGGTCAATTCCTCATTGTTGTTTTTCGGAGAGTCTGAAGACTCCACAGCATTCTGGCAGCTTTCCGCTCAGATGAAGTGCATAATGACTGCGCTGCATAAACAACTGGGAGTATCGAGCAATACCTTGTGGCTTGCCCCGAGTTTCTTTCCTGATATAATAAAACATGTAAAAAGGGATTATGCAATAGAGGGAGATTATCCGATGAGTACTGTTGATGTCTATGATATGGCTACTGCCAGGGAATTGAGAGGGATAACCCAGAAAAAAATGATTGAACAGTATCATAGTCCTCTTATTTCATTTTCATTAAATATTCCCGGACCAGAAAAAGATAACACCCTATACAGGAAAATTCATAGAGTGGGTGAAATAGTGATAGAAAAGGCATTTGCACAACATATTATTCATAGAATAAGCCAAAATGGCAAAACCGGTCCCCAGGCCTACTATGCCATTAAAATGCCGTCACCGCTGATAAAGAAAGAGACTGTTAAAATTGAAGAGAATCATCCCTATGGGAGAATATTTGATATTGATGTTATAGATCTTCAGTGCAAGCCTATATCGAGAGAAAAGTTAAATATACCAGGACGAAAATGTTTTATCTGCGAAGAAGAGGCCGCTCTCTGTAGTCGAAGCAGAAAGCATGGGGTCGAAGAACTGTTACAGAAAATACATTCAATTGCTGAAATGCTCTGAAGTTTCAATAAAAGCCGCTCCAAGAACGGTATCCTTATCATAAAAAACAGCTAATTGTCCCGGTGTGACAGCCCGTCTATCTTCGCTGAATTCGACCAGGTAACGTCCATCGGCTTTCTTTTCCACGAGGATACCGGCAATCCCCTCATCGCGATAGCGGATTTTCACCTGAACTTCCAAAGGTAATTCCGGCTCGAAAAGGGCCCCCCAGTTAATTGTCCCAACAGTCATAGATGAGCTCAGCAAATCTCTGTTATATCCGATAATAACATTGCTGTTTTCAGCATCGAGATCCACAACATAATAAGGTTCACCGGGAGAACTCAATCCCAATCCTCTTCTCTGACCTATCGTGTATTTTTCAAGCCCCTTATGGGCTCCTAAAACCTTACCAGACTTGTCGACAAAATTCCCCTGAACACTCTCGTTTTCCTCTATATGATTGCGGTAGTCTCCTGAACATAAGTCCTGGCTTTCCCTTTTCTCAGCTGTAAATAGTCCAGCTTCAGCGGCAATCTGCTTCACCTCTTTTTTATTCATTTTCCCCAGGGGGAAAATGATTTTAGCCAATTGATCCTGAGTCAGCATAGAGAGAAAATAGGCCTGATCTTTATCACTATTACTCCCTTTTTTCAGGATATAGCGGTTATTCTCTTTATTCTGTTCAATTATGGCATAATGTCCTGTGGCAAACATGTCGAATTCCAGTCCTGACGTGAGGATTTTATCCAGGAATAATCCGAATTTTATATATCTGTTACAGACTATACAGGGGTTCGGTGTTCTGCCCGACAGATATTCCCGCTTCATGTACTGAATAACCTGCTGGTGATACTCTTTCTCCATATTGATAGAGATAAAATCAATCCCAAGATGCTCCGCAACTCTTCTGGCATCATTCTCTTCCTTATTTTCATCCACAGGAAAAAGATTCATCCTGACCCCGAAAACCTCATGGCCTTCTTTTTTCAGTAAATGAGCGACCACAGAAGAATCAACTCCCCCGCTTAAACCGACTGCTATCTTCAAAATAATTAACCTCAATTCTATTTTTCTTGACAAAATCTTTAAATATCAGGACTATATAATTATAGTATACAAAATTCAGGAGGTCATATGAAAGCTATTGTAAAGAGGATGTTCCTGTTCCGGGGATAAATTCCGGTTATTGTTAATAATTCCGGAGAGTTCCGGAGAATTTATCCCTATCAGATTATCAGAACACTTATAGAATTTGCGCTTTGATTGAACATTTTTCTGAAATGCAGTCTTCGCACCTCATCTGAAATTTTCGAACAGGACATCCATAATCGACTCAAAAAGGCGTTTAATCTTAAACGCTGTAGTTATGCCCTTTTTCTTTAAACAAGGGTTATGAGGAGATTAATCATGTCCAGACATGACAAAACAACAATCAATTATAATGAAACATTTATCTGCGCTTACTGTGGAAGAACCATAACTCCTCCCGAAAGTGGTGGCGAACATAGAAACCACTGCCCCTGGTGTCTGTGGAGCAGACATATGGATCTGCGTCCCGGAGACAGAAGGTCGGGATGCCGCGGTCTTATGGAACCGATTTCCATCTGGGTTAGAGAGAATAAAGAATGGGCCGTTATTCACAGATGCAGTAAATGCGGATTTATCCGCCAAAATAGAATTGCCGGTGATGATAATGAAGTTCTTTTATTCACACTGGCAGCGAGAGCCATGACTATGATGCCTTTCCCGGCAGATAAGACACTAGAGACAATTCATATGAAGAGTGTAAATGGAGAACAACTATGAACCTGGAAAAATGGGGATGGAATTCATTATTTGATGAAAAATTTCTGAAATACAAAGAACAGAACCTGGTTCCCGGACGGATTGTCCGGGAGTCCAGACATATTTATGGCGTGGAAACTGAAAGAGGCCACTACAGGGCAAGAGTTTCTGGACACTACATGTATACAGCCTTAAACAGATCAGACTTTCCTACAATAGGAGACTGGGTGGCTCTGAGAATTGAAAATAATGATGCCCTAATTGAAAAACTGGTTGAAAGGAAAAGTGCTTTTTCGAGGAAACGAGCCGGCATTGAGATTGAAGAACAGATAATTGCCGCCAATATTGATTACCTGTTTCTGGTATTCGGACTCGATGGGGGCAGGAATTTTTCTGCAGGAGCACTGGAAAGATTTCTAACCAGATCCTGGGACAGTGGAGCAACACCGGTTATAATTCTGAACAAGAGTGACCTTTGTTCAAATACTCAGGATTTACTTCTGGAAGCTCAGGCCGTTTCAGCCGGTGCTGAAATATATATCACCAGTGCCGTGACGGGCGATGGTCTCGAAGCACTGAACCGCTACCTGCAAAAAGGAAAGACCATTGCCTTCACGGGATTCTCCGGTGTGGGCAAGTCGGCCCTGATCAATCGCCTGTGCGGTGTAGATTTATTGAAAACAGGGACCCTGCGGGAAAGTGATCTTAAAGGCCGTCATACAACAACAATGAAAGAATTAATCTGTCTGGAAAATGGAGCAATACTCATCGATTCTCCGGGCATCAAGGAACTTCAGCTCTGGGGTTCTGAGGATTCTCTTTCCGGATCTTTTGAAGAGATTGCAGCACTGGCCGAGAATTGCCGATTTAGTGACTGTTCTCATGGAGGAGAACCGGGATGCGCTGTTCAGGAAGCTTTGGCAACAGGAGAACTGGAACACAGACGCTTTGAGAATTACCTGGACATGAAGAGGGAATTGAGATATCTGGAAACAAAACACGATGCCAGAGCTGCTTTGGAAGAAAAAGCCAAATGGAAGAATATTGCCAAATTCCAGAAGTCCTTGAAGAAATAAAAAAATTGATTCCCTGGTTGGGGCGCTGCTTGCCCGCGCCCCGACCAGGGAAGGACTCCGATTTTATTTCTTGCATTCGCATTACCGAGAGATTATTGTATTTACTAGATAAACCATGAAGAAAAATTTATTGATTATTGCTTCTATGCTAGTACATATTTTCCTATATGCCGCTTCATTAGACCACAATGCGATTCTTGGTTTTAATGGTGTGTATAAGGAAAACAGCTGGACTCCTGTTATAATAAGAATTTCCAATAATGGGCAGGCGATGTCCGGCAATCTGGTAATAGAAACGGAGAATTCCAGTACAGCGATAGAGCAGAAAAGACGCTATACAAAGCCCGTTGATCTACCGGAAAATTCATACAAAGAGTTTTTCTATGTCATACCCATTGGACATCACAACAAAGACCTGAAATATTATTTTGAAACAAATGAATCCATTGTATTTGAAAAGATAATTCCTCTGAAACAGCGTGGTTTAAGAAGAAACTTTATTCTGGGGATTTCACCCTACCCTGACCTGGGGTTTCTCAATGATCACAAAGAGATAGGAAACAGATCTATCAGTTATCCCCATATTGATAATCTACCGCACAACAGCAGTGCCTATGACTCAGTTGATATCATTTCCATTCATAGAGAAATGATGGATAAACTCTCATTTCTTCAGTTCAGAGCAATAAGCGGATGGGTGAGCAGAGGGGGTATTCTGGTTGTCTGGGGAGGGAAAAGTCCCTCTCCTTCCAAATGGAACTATCTTCCTTCTGAAATAACAGGGTTAAAACAAATTGAGCCTGATCAGATACTGAGTGAGATAGAGGATGTTAAAGTACCGGCTGATTCTATTTTGCTCAATCTGTTGAGAACTCCCGAAAAGAACCGCCTGGTCAGAAGTGGTGGATTAGATCTGATAAGTGTCCGCCCATCGGGAAAGGGATCTATTTTTTTTATCAGCTTTGATTATTCGGAAGCGCTAAGAAATTGGCCCGGTCTGAATAGAATCTGGGATATCTTCTTTTCTGCAATACAAAAAGATGATCAGTTTCCCATAAAAATGAAAGAGGATTTTCTGCTGGAGAACTATATAGCCATGTTTGATAATTCCGGGTTTACTTATCTGGAAAGAACGAATGTAGCTTTGATTCTATTTCTTTCCGCCTCAGCATCGATTTCAATTCTCATTTTTATCTACTTTAGAAGAAAGAGCAAATATCTCAAGATTTTTACTATGAGTTTAATGTTTTTTCTCCTCTTACTTCCTTTCCTGATTTTTATTAACCTCTTCAATAAAAAATTTAGAAATGACAGCTATGTCCTATCATCCGATATTATCTATCAGACAAATAATTCAGATGAATCAATTCATTACAAAGACATTTTCATCGGATCCTCCCATAAAACCAGATCGGATATTATCCTGGGTGATGACAGTCTATCCATATTAAAACAGGATAAAATAGAAGACCTGTCCATAGAAATGAGACCTGAAATAGTTCTTCAGAATATCGAAATGGATCGTTGGTCTTCACAGATATACAGACTGGAAAGAATCATCGACAGCCTGATTACGATAAAACAGATGCCAGGTGAATTTATACCATCTGTAGAGATAATAAACAAATCCGACCATTATATACATGATACTTTTCTTCTGTATAAGGGAAAGAAATACTTAGGGGAAAATATCATGCCAGGCGATCGTTTTATAGGTCATATTTCTGAAGAAAGTGATTTTTACAGCAATAATCCCCTGTTAGAGACAACAGCCCGTCTGTATCTGGATCTTATGGACTTAGAAAATACGGTTTTATTCTGCGGATTTATCAGTGATGAAATTTCTCCTCTGGAATTCTCAAATAAAGGCTGGAAAAAAAAATCCGTCCAGATGCTCATATCAACTCTTCATTCAGGAGATTTTAATGAGTAATCCTTTATTTGAAGAACAGATAAAAAGTGGATTCATTTATCTGCCTATGATCAGACTGCATATGGCCGGCCTTACCATTATTACATTTCTGGTCTTTCTCTTTTATCCCTCCCAGTCAATATCCTATTATCTGGCCAGGTCAGTTAAACCTGAAATGTTCAACATCGCTCTATACACCGTATTGGCCTTCATATCCTACCTGACAGTTAAAACAACTGTATTCAGCATTCAGAATGTTATAGTCATTTCTATTAAGGACTGGTTTCTCTATACAAAAATCAGTGTTGGGACCTATCTCTGGGGCAGGATCAGTTATGGATTGTTTTATACGACCTTTCTCATCCTTTTATTTCTTCCGGTCATCCTGGTCTCAGCATCTGTTTCAGCTGTAGGTCCCGCTAATATACTGGCCATAATTCTGATGATTTATCTGTTTATCCTGATTCTTTTTTTTCTCGGTTTACTCTTCTATACCTTTTTTAGAAAGCAGCACTGGGTTCTGACTCTCCTCATCTGGGTTGTGGTTATTTTAATCCTTATCATTAGTCCTTATATTTTCCCTCTCAATCACCCGACAGTATTACTATCGAGACTTCAGGTTTCCACAGATTTATCTTCTGATCTGATGATACCTTTAAAGGTATCCTTAATATCTATCACGGCTTTGATTTTTTCCAGCTGGTTATCCATTTTCCTCTATAAAAGGAGCCTGAATGTCAAAAAAGGATAAACTGGAGCATTTTGCCCAATCACTAATCAGGCAGAAAAGAATAATCAGATCTATGCAGTATCTCTTATTTGTCAGCTTCCTCTCTCTTAGTATAGGGACCGTCTTATCAATCCCTTTGCGTTATTACCTGTCAGTCAGTTTCAAAATACCTCTCTTACTCCTGGCGGGAGTCCTCATTCTCACTTTAATCTATGGATACCTGGGAATAGAAACCCCTCTCAGTGTTTTACAGGAAGCAGATAGTAAACTGGATCTCCATGAGAAGCTCAGTGCCGCCTATCAATTTGGCGAGACTGAAAACCCCTATTCTGAGCTTATACTCGATGATTCTCTGGAGATTGTGGCGAGTTTGAAGAGCAGCCGGGTTTATCAAATCCGGTTTTCCAGAAGAGATCCTTTTCAACCCCTATTACTGGCACTGTTTCTCTATTTGTGGATAAGCAGTTTTTCTTTTCTCCAGATCGATGATTCATGGCGGGCAATAGGAGAAATACTGGTAGATACATCGGGAAAAATTGATGCCGTCAATAGTGAGACTAAGGACAGAGATCTTGATGATATTGCAGAAGAATACAGAAAACTCGGTCAGAAGATTCAGGATCAGTTCATGAACGATCAGTCTATTGAAGATGAGGTTGAAGAGCTCAGCGGGAAACTGGAAAGAAAAATTGAAGAGTTATCACGGGAGGGAGTTAATAGAGAAAGCCAGACTCTCAGTGACGGGGAAACAGAAAGCGAAGTCTTTCAACTGAACAGAAAAAAAGAAATGAGTGATGATCTGAATGAAATACTGCAGAATCTGATGAAAACATTTTCACTTTCTCCCTATGAAATCCCCGGTAGAAGTAGAAGCGGTGAAGGCGGAAGACCCGGTGAGGGTGATCAGAAAATGACTATGAATGACAATATGATTACTGAGGAATCCCCTGAAAGCGAATCTTCCGGGGATACATCTTCTGAAAACGCTTTAGTAGAGAGATCTCCCGAAGTGGAAAGCGGTGACTCTTCGGAATTTTCAGAATCACCGGATAATACAGTCGATGGAGAGACAAGTAGTTCAAGTACGGATTCACGGGAGATGGAAAAGAATGAGGAAGGAACAGGGGAAAAATCGGGTCCTGCCGATTCCGACGATAAGGGAGATGAATTGACCGGAAACAGCAACCCGGGAAATATGACATCTGAGGATTTTTCTGATTTAGACCCTTTAATTGAGCAGGAGCAATCCGGCGAATTCGATGAGGAGAATATACGGGGAGAACTCGGGGAGGGAGAACAGATGAAATCATTTATAAGAGCTCTGCCCCATATAGTCGAACCGACCCTGAAAGAAATGGAAGTTATCCATTTTTACAGGAATCAGCTGGAAACAGCTGTTGATACAGAAATTCTACCGGAAAGTTATCAGTCAGTTGTGAGAGATTACTTTCTGAGTATAGGAGTACTAAA
>JAEINM010000068.1 GCA_016342385.1 Spirochaetaceae bacterium
CGGGCTAATGTCATGATCTCGGATTTCTCATCGATAATGTTTGACTTTATTTTTCTTTTCTCCAGACCTGTTGCAGTTTTCAACTTTTCCATGGATCCCAGAGGATTCGATCTCTGCGATATACGTGAGGAAAATCCCTACTATATGGTCAGAGACAGCGGTGCCATTCTTCATATGGACACAGAAAATTTCAGTGAAGTACCCGAAGTGATCAAAAATCTCTCTCTTCAGGAAGAAATGACCTTAAAAATCTCTGCGCTTCGTCAGATGGCCTGGAAATATCAGGGTCAGTCAGCAACAGAAGGGGCAAAGGCTATTGCGGAGATCCGCAATTCAATCTCTGGTTCTAAATAGAATCTCCAGTTAAATAGAAATACTCGCATCTCCGGAATTCTCACCCTCTTTTAAATTTGTATTTTTATAGGTTTTATCATGTGATGTTGAGTTCAATAATCTATCAGAAGAATACATTCTGTCTGATACTGGTCGGGATTCCCACGAAATATCATCCCCGGGCCTTTAATATAATGTTCAATAACAGGAGCTTTAACAGGAAAATCATGGTCCCGACAATAATTATACAATTTAACATAGGATGCGCCCTGTGTCCCGTAGGCACCGTGATGAATAATTTTAACAGCTCTGGATTTCCTGAAGCTCTTTGTTTTTAGGCGAGACCTGACCATATTTTCATTGAGCTGAATAACAGCTTCCATATGAACATTGTCCTCCTTGTATTCCATATCCGAGTAAAAAGTGAATGGTTTACCTATGGCAAAACGGCCGTATTCTTTATACAGCCGGGCAAATCCTTTCCCAATCAGCTCATATTTTCCCACTAATTCCAGCCCGGCGTAACAGGGAAGTTCAAAATCGAACTCTATTATCCCGCTATATTCTTCAATATACGAATCTGCAGTCAGTTTCTTCATCTGCTGCAGATCCCTCTTCATTTTTTTCAGACTGGAAAGTTTTCTCTCCACTTCTGTAAGCTTTTTTTCAATGAATATATTCAGATCGTCTTCACTGTCACAATCGGCCAGAATCTTCTGGATTTCCTTTAAGGTGAAACCCAGCTCTTTGAGCAGCACTATACTCTGGGCCCGTTCAAAATTCCGCTGGTTGAAATAGCGGTATCCTGAAATCTCATCAATTTCCGAGGGGATCAGAATACCCAGTTCCTGATAGTATCGAATAGTCTTTACACTGAGCCTGGAAGCTTGAGAAAATTCTCCAATCGATAGCATTATTCGACCTTTTCAAGGGGATGGCGGATTATGGTTCTCAGTTTTTCCGGAGCCGTTCGCTGAGGATTACTCATATACACTTCTCTGTGTTTTCCCCGGAGCCGATACCCCTGTTCTTCGGCGAAATGGTGCATTGCCGATATAGTTGCCGCCTCCTGAGCATAGGGTCCCAGATAGAGGACCTGAACAGACAAGCCGTCTTCCAGAGTCTCCAGCTCTGCCCTTTCAAGCATGGGAGGATTCTTTTTTATTTGCAGTTTGGCTTTCGCCTCTTTAAATTCTTTTTCTGTAATATAATCGGGCAGAGCTATCATAACCTTCCAGAACCAGTTGTCTTTATTGTCCTCTGTAAAATCCTTCATATCTTCAGCCCACCACTGCCCTTCCAGAGGTGCGACGACAAAATCCTTTCCCTCTTCCTTCAGTGAAAATTTCAGAGTATACGCCATACCGTAGAGAACACCCATGGCATTCTCGAATTCTATGGATCGATTGGGGTCCCCTTTTCCCCTGAAGGTGACATACTGCATAGCCGGAATGGTAACAATCTGCGGTTGTTTCTTTGAACTGAAGGCTACTTTATAGTGTTTTTTTAGGTCTATTTTTTCCATGATATCTTTCCTTATTATAGTTTATAATGGCTGTTTATTGCGTCAACAAAATTCTTTTCCGCCAGATAGAGATCTTCTGCTCTTTTGGCAATATTTTCTAATAGAGCGATCTTTTTCTCTTTGCTACTTTTTTTAAAATCTTCCGCTGCATTTTTGTAACTGTCAGCAAGTGCATTCCAGCTCTTTTCACTATCTTCTGCTGCCCGGATTATGTGCTGATTATTGTCATTTTCCAGGTTGATTTTCAAAAACCGCCCATACAGAGTTCTAAACGCAGCTCCTCCGGTTCCATTTGTTTCGATACAGCCATAGTGGAATTCCAGCAGAGGCTGAATCATATAAGAGGGCTGGGTATGGGAGAAAGAGCGGATCTCCGCTGATAAGTTCTTCAATCCTTCCAGACCGGCTAAGAATTGATCGCTCCTTATTTCCTCTTTCATATTATTGTGATATTCCACCAGGGATTCTTGTGCAATAGATGACCAATCGGGCTGAAAAGTCTCCGAGAAAGGGGGAAACCAGTAATACTCTCCTCCCGGAGGAAATACGTCTGTCCTGCTGAATCGTGCTCTGTATCCGTAACTAAGGCTGTCCCCTTCTGTCTGTCCATAGCGAACAGTGTTACCAGATGCCACCCGAAAGACATATATTTTGGACCGTATTTCCCGCCATACAAGTAGGGGAGATAACGCATATCGACACGCAATATTACAGGTATACCCTGTTCCAGAAGTCCTTCAATCTCATTCCATCGGGGGTCATCGGAGTCCTGCCTTACAGTAAAGGGGATTCCCGTGTTCTTTGAAAAACTCTCTCTCATATTTTTACTTCGCCCCCCCAAAAAGGGGAACGCTGTTTTTTCATAGACAAATCCCGGAGCCGCTCCGGCTCCGATAATCTGCTCCTCGGTAATCTCATACCCCTGATAGTGAAGAGCATTTAAAATAGCAGAACTCTCACAGTGTTTTCCGGCAATCGCTTTGTGATTCAGAGAGATCACCTTCCCCTCGTCACCGGACTGTTTCATACAGCTGGTAAGGATATTGACAACAGCCAAAAACGCAATCATTTTTTTCATAATTCCTCCCCTTATTTTCTAACTGAATAGAACATAAGCCCTCCCCTATAGGGGAGAGTCAAGAAAAAAATCCTTCTTTTTTCACAATTGATCACCAAGCCACTTTACATTATATATATAATTTTATATATATAGATAAAACACATTTTACGAGGCGACAAATATGAATACTAAAGAACTTCCCAGATATTTTAAAGTAAATGAATCTTTTGCCACGGGTGCCCAGCCAACGGCCGATGGACTGACTATCCTGAAAGAAAATGGCTATACCGCCATAGTAAATATATCTCCCGTATCGACTCCCAATTATCTGGTTGATGAGGGAAAGTTGACTGAAGATCTGGAGATGGAATATGTGCACTATCCCGTTGATTGTTCAAATCTGAAAGAAAGACATTACAACATGTTTTCACGGATTTTAAAGGGATTAGAAGGTGAAAAGGTTTTTATCCATTGCGGTGGGAATATTAAATCATCCAATCTGATGCACATGTACCGTGTCATCGAAAATAAAGAGAATGAAAAAGAGTCTCTCCTTGATCTGCTGAAAATACAGAACCCCGAGGACAAATGGTTTGAATATTTTAAAAGCTTCGGAATGGCCGGTTAATAGATTTTTTAGAAAAATTGGAGTATTAGGACATTTCCTGCTATTTGTTATACAATAAAGGGAGTGAAGGAATACTGGGTGGTTGATCCGGGAAATGAGTATATAAGGGTTTTTCAGCTGAAAGAGGGAAATATGATTATGGCACTCTGATTCCATCGGATGATTTGACAGATAAAAACACAACAGCTTCTTCTATTGTCTTACCGGGATTCCAGATAGATATAAAAGAACTGTTTTAAAATTCATAAATATTCCAACAGCTATATACTATGACCTCTTTCTTCTATTCTTATTTCTTCTTTTTTCTTGTTGCAAATAAAGCCATATCCACCGCACCGAGAATCAGAAAGGCTGCTCCCATTGGAATATTGTCTTCTGTAAAAAGCAGGAAAACAAATCCTGCTATGAAAAAAGCTATCGCCGCAATCAGATATAAAAAAGATGATCTCACAATGAATCTCCTTGAATTAGATTTTCCCCACGATAAGACTGGAATTGTGTCCGCCGAATCCGAACGAATTAGACAGGGCATAATTGACATCTCTCTCGACGACTTCCCGATTAATACAGGAAACAGCAATCGCCGGATCGAGGCTCTCAACATTGATATTGGCTGGGATTTTATTCTCTATTACAGATTTAATGCAGAAAATGGCTTCCAGACCGGCTGTCGCACCAAGGAGATGTCCGTGCATGGACTTTGTTGAACCGACAGACAAATGACTCTGATCGTCTCCCACCAGTTTGTATATCCCTTTGGATTCACCGATATCTCCCAGAGGTGTTGATGTACCATGGGCATTGATATAATTCAGTTGAGAAGGATTCAGTCCTGCTGTCTGACAGGCCATCTTCATGGAGTGATATGCTCCTGTTCCTTCCGGATCGGGAGCGGCAAGATCATAGGCATCTCCCGACATTCCCACGGCACAAACTTCACAGAGAATATTAGCTCCCCGTTTTTTAGCATGTTCATACTCTTCGAGGATGAGAATGGCACTACCCTCTGCAATGACAAATCCATCGCGATCAGTGTCATAGGGACGTGAGGCTTTTTTCGGGGTATCATTAAAATTCGTAGACAGGGCTCTCATTCTGTTAAAAGCTCCCACAATAAATCCATTAATAGTGCTTTCTGCTCCACCGGCAACCATGACATCGGCCTGACCGGATTGTATAATCATCAACGCTGTGGCGAAAGAGTGATTGGCCGTTGCACAGGCTGTCTGCATACTGAGATTGGGGCCCTTAATGCCATGCTCCATACTTAAAAATCCCGAAGCGATATTACCGATTGTCTGAGGAACATAAAATGGGCTGATCCCTTTTATCCCCTTTTCATTATATCCTGTAATATTTGTAAGCGAAGCATCGACTCCTCCAAGTCCGCTTCCCAGGCAGATTCCCACACGATAGGGATCATTTTCCACAGTAAAACCCGACTGTTCTTTTGCTTCCTTTAAAGCAACGGCTGCATAATGAACAAAATCATCTAAGCGGTTGGCTTTTTTGGGATTATTGAAAAGATTTTCTTTATTGAGATTTTTAACTTCTCCGGCAATACGCACGGGAAAACCTGTAGCATCAAATTTGCTTATTGTATCGATACCGCTTTCACCGTTGAGAACTTTTTTCCAGCTGTCTTCCACATTATTGGCCAGGGGATTTACAGTTCCCATTCCTGTTATAACGACTCGTTTCAATTCTTACTCCTCACTTTGCATGTGTTACTACAACATACAATACCAGAACTTTTACTGCAAATGCTTTATATAATTCAATATTTGATAATACAACTACCTGGCTCTGAATAAAACAGTGATTTCATCACCGATGCGAATATTTTCCTTTTTCCTTACTTCTTTTTTCAATGCGATAAAAAGTGTGCCGTCTCCAAAGGGAAGCAGAGAAGTTCTGACAATTGACCCACCGATTTTTGCGTTAATGGCAATGAGGCCTCTCGTAGCTAAATGCATCAATTCTTTTGATATTTCCCGGGGTACTTTGATGTAATGCCACCCCCCTTTTTGGGGGAAAATTTCGACTTTTCCAGTAATTACATAATCATACATAATAATGATCTTTCAAAGTTCTTTACGAAAGAGGTAGAAACCGAATCCCATTGTGGTTCGTCCATACTGTCTGTAAAATAGATTCCATTTTCTGACATGGTCCAGTTTTTCCTTATTTGAACCAAGCTCTGCTTCCATCCTGGATGACCATTCGAAGTGATCCCATTCATCGATATTACTCTCCACCGCGTAGAGAGAGATAAGATGAAAAGATTCAGCCTGGGAAATATTCTCTTCATGAGTATTGTATACTCCCACAGGCTCACCGATAAATGTCAGATATTCCTGGTCCGGTTCTCTTTTCCAGAATCCCTCACCTATGAGAATCAGGCCTCCCGGTTTGACCAGGTCTTTCATCTCTTTCAGAGCATGGGGATAGGCGGCATCACCCATTCCAAAGGCATGAGTTGATCCAATACAGACAGCAAGGTCAAAACTGTTTTTATTCAAGCCGGCTTTAACGATATCAGTCTCCGTGTATTTCAGTTTGCCACCGGCCTTAAGCATCACAGCTTTGTCCCGGGCCCTATCGAGAGATCTGTCATTGATATCTATTCCAAAGCAATGGCCATGAGAGAATTGATAGATCCGGGTCAGAAACTCCCCTTCTCCACATCCTATATCGAGAACTTTACTATGCTCATCCAATGCAAGCATGCTGATAATTCTATCGGCCCGTTCCCCACTTAGAGGACTATTGAATAACATATTGACTCCTCTTTTCAGTTTCTTTCAGATAGTGCGAAATTTCAATAGATCGCTTATGATTAATAGCTGAGGAAAAATTATGAAAAAAATAACAGAACATCTGGTAAATTCTTTAAGGGGCCGGGGAGCCCATATATCAATTGAAGCGGCATTGAAGAATTTTCCTGTTGCAAAAGCCGGAGAGAAAATTGCCGGTCTTGAGCATTCGGTTTGGATGCTGCTCTACCATATATGGATCTGCGCCAATGATATTGTGGAGTTCTCCATTCACGAAGGACATGAGTCCCCTGTATATCCATCGGGATACTGGCCTGACAGATGCTGTCCTGAGACGGAGAAAGGATGGAACAAGCTTATAGAGGA
This sequence comes from Spirochaetaceae bacterium, assembly GCA_016342385.1. GTDB lineage: Bacteria > Spirochaetota > Spirochaetia > DSM-2461 > DSM-2461 > Spirochaeta_F. Next base: position 6,690 of record JAEINM010000068.1, read on the forward strand.
TACAAAGAATGAAATGGAGAGAATGGCAGAACTTCTGGAAGATGAATCCAATGACCTCCTTGCCCCTTTCCCATGGGGTACAGGACAGAATCTCTTCCGGGAAGCTCTTATTCTTATTGATCATAACTCCTATCATATTGCACAGATTATCGATGCCAGAGCCCTTCTGGGAGTTCCGGTAAAAGACTGGTGAAACACATAATTGAAACACAGTAAAAGAGATATCTTCACAATTGAAGTCATATCTCTTTTACTGTGTTTCTTTTTACCACTCATGACCATTAGGGATCAACGGTGAAGCTTATAGTATCTGAACTCATAGCTCCGTCAAGGACTGTAACGATTGCAGTCAGATTATAGAATCCTACAGGGTAATCTCCCGGTATAATGGGATAATCTCTGGAATCAATAGCAATAAAATCCTGAGTTTCATCCATAGTTATATCAGACCCGTTAAGATACCACCAGTATGTTACTCCGACTCCTGAATCAGGTGCTACAGTTACAGTCATCGCATCGGAGGTCGCAAGTGACAATGATGTTACATTATCTGTAAAAATTAAACCAAAGGGGTTTTTCAGATCTTCAGTAATATTGACGCTAAGCCCCCCGGGATCATCAAAATCCACAGAACCCGCTGTAGAATATCCATCGACAATACGCACCACAGCCCTGACAGTTTTTGAAAAGACCGGCCCGGTATCATTTTCCAATGTCAGTGTAAGTATATAATACCCTGCTTCAAAGTCACCAGCGAATGATGCGGTTCCGGTAAGGGAATCAACCGATGCTGTCACAGAGACAAGATGATCATATGATGTTCCGCCATTGACTAAGGAAGCTGTTGTGAATAATGGATCGGGGACATCATCTACAGACCAGGAGAGATCAACCGCAAGAGAACCTGTAGTACCGGTTCCTGTTAATGGCAATACTTCAATATCTCTTGCTGTTAGATTATTATCAGAAACAGCAATATCCAAAACAGTGGCTGTGGCAATTTTAATACCTCCACCATCCAGAGCATCATATCCATCAACAGTAACGTCCCAGTCACCGGCAAGCAGGCCCGGTATTTCAAGAGAAGTATCAGGTTTATTCACCAGATCGGAAAAAGTATCCACTGAATTTTCATGAGTACCCGTAATAATATAGCTGAAAACTTCCAGATCGGGAGGAGTTATTGTCGCCGCTCTGAGGTTAGAGTTTAAATTGAGAAATATAGCTCCTCCGCCATTAAAATCCGGCAGAGTCATCCCATTGGACGGAGCAAGTTTACATGCGTAGAAAATAAATAGTAAAGATACAATAATAATAATTATTTTTTTCATATCAAATCCTTAGGATTGTTTTTTACCTTTTAACTTGATTCTGAAAATACTTTTTTAAATAAAAAAACCTCCTTCAATTAAAATATATAATATAAATTTAGCTCTTATAAAAGCAGATCACCATAGAAAGAACTTATGATTTTTTGTAAAAAGGAAGGTCTACTACTCAGCACTTTAGTATTAAAGACTTTAGTACTATGTTTTGTGTTTTCCCCATTTCTCCATTGGAAATAAGACAAAAAAACCCGGCCTGAGCCGGGTAAAAACAAGGAGAAAAGGAGTTATTTTAAAAGTCCGACTTTATCGTTAAAATCATTTATAAGTTCATCAATTTGATCTACCTGGGCAAAGGTCTTATACCAGTAATTGTCGTGATCGTACCACTGGGCATTCAATTCAGCCAGAGGAGATCCCTGCTGCTCAATCCATGTGAAATACTTCAGATTATGCACGGCTTTTCTATCGTAATAGGTAAGCTCTTTCATGTTGTCATAAGAAACGGAATGGAGAAGTTCGATGTCTCTCTGTGCATCCATTTCACAATAGGTTCCTCTTTCTGCTTCCAGCTCTTTCAGTCTGGAACCATACAACTGCATCGAATCTGTGGCGATAGTCACGACATAATCATCGTTTGTCATCTCGTTGTATTTTGCATATTTTATGGCTGCTATCACATTGGCACAACCGGAAATTCCAAGGAGTTCCAGCTGTTCAATCAATTTTGGATCCACCCCTTCATTGGCAAGGGCTTTTTTACCGGCCGGTTCATTGAACAGACGGATCATTCTCATAGCTTTATCATCATCTACAGCAATAATAAAATCTGTGTCTTTACAGTTGTGTACCCATGGAACATGTTTGTCACCTATACCTTCAATCCGATGACCTCCGAAACCGTTCTGAAGAAGAGTCGGACACTGGAGAGCTTCAGCAACAACCAGTTTGGATTTGGGATATTTGGTTTTCAGATAATAACCCGCAGCCATTGTACCACCGGATCCCGATGAACTGACCAGACCGGCATATCTTTTATTGCCTGTCACATATTTCTGCAGCAGTTCTTCAATCGCAGATCCTGTCACATTATAATGCCACAGAGGATTTCCCAGTTCATCAAACTGGTTGAAGATTCTCAGATCTTCTCCCGATGCTTTCAGTTCATTGCATTTGTCAAAAATCTCTTTAACATTGGACTCACAGCCGGGAGTAGCAATAATTTCACCGGCGACCTCTTTCAGCCAGTTGAATCTCTCCTCAGACATCTCTTCAGGAAGGATGGCTATAGCCTGACAGGCTAGCAGAGCAGAAATATAAGCCCCTCCCCTGCAGTAATTACCTGTCGATGGCCATACAGCCTTGGTTTTCATGGGATCAAACTGCCCCGTTGTCAGCCTGGGAGACAAACAGCCGAATGTAGCTCCCACTTTATGAGCTCCTGTAGGAAAGTATTTCCCCGATATGACAATAATATTCGCTTTACATCCGGTTAATTCCGGAGGAAGAACAATGTGGTTGACATCGCCATATAATCCGCCGGATTCTTTCTGTTCATTTTTCCATGTTATCCGGTAAAGATTAGCAGAATTGATATCCCAGAGTCCTATATTTTTCAGTTTATCTTTTATTACCTGAGGTACAAGTTCCGGATTTTTCATCATTTCAAATGTGGGTAGAGTGATTCCCTTCTCTCTACAGTATTTAATATTTGAATCCAGTGTTTTTTTATCAATTGTTAAGTCTATCATTTTAAATCTCCTCTTTTATCTTTATTATTACTTCAAAATTTCATCAATAGAACTGATCGACTTCCCGGGCATTCTGACCCCTTTTAGAGCGGTAGCTGTATCTTTCAGTCCATTCCCGGTAGCCATTATGACAACCAGGGCCTCTTTTTCTAATTCCCCGGCAGCTTTTTTAAATCCCGCCCATGCCGTTGATCCTGCGGGCTCTGTAAAAAGTCCCGCTGAAGCTGACAAATCGGACTGGGCTTCAATAATCTGCTCGTCACTGACTCTAATAATTCTTCCACCATGAGTTTTCAGTTTTTTAAGAGCATAAGATCCATTTCTGGGAACATCGACACAAATGGAATCAGCCACTGTAGATGTGGGTATATTCGTGAACTTACCACTGTGGAAAGCTCTATACAAAGCATCACTACCTTCGGCCTGGACAGAGTAGATAACAGGTATCTGCCCGATTATTCCCAGTTTTTTCAGATCTTCAAATCCCTTGTAGATACCACCGAGAATACATCCGTCTCCTGTGGATATAAATACATAATCCGGAACTGTCCCCAGTTGTTTAAACAATTCCAGAGACACGGTTTTCTTCCCTTCGATAGTCATGGGATTAAAGGCTGTATTCCGGTTCATACCACCGGCTCTTTTTGAATATTCCATGGAAAAGTCATAAGCCAGATCGTAATTTCCCGCTACTTTATGGACTTGTGCCCCATATTGCAGGGCCTGAATGATCTTTGCAGGCGGAGCTGTCTCAGGTAAGAAAATGGTGATTTTCTGGCCTGCCGCGGCTCCGATACCGGCCATTGATGATCCGGCATTTCCTGTGGAGGCAAGAACAATATTGTTTATTCCATTCTTCTTTGCAAAGGCGGAAACGAGGTAAGAGGCTCTGTCTTTAAAAGAACTTGTGGGATTTGCCCCGTCATCTTTTATGTATAAATTTTTAAATCCTGTTCTCTTTCGAATATTTTCCGGTTCCCATAGGGGTGTATTGCCGACCGGCGATGGTGGGAAAAATTCTTTTTCTACAGGAAGTAGATCAAATAGATCAAAAGAACTATCAGCTTCTCCAGTGAGTCTGACTTCAAGAACCCCGGCAAGAGGCTGATCCTCTATCTGATTTTCGGCACAATCGGGACATACCATCAGATCGGGTCGAATATCGTAGACTTTCCCGCATTCGCTACAGATATAATCGAAGGTCATCTATATCGTCTCCTAATGTATTGCACTCCGAAACTAACAGTTCTATGAAGCACTGAAGCAATTCTACCACAGAGTTTTCTCAATGTGAATTGTTTTTTGTTAAGATTATCAGACAATTTGAATTTTTCTTTCACAATTACTTCATTTCCTGCTATATTCCTTAAGTAATATGACCAAAAATATATTAATAATTGATAATTATGATTCCTTTACTCAGAACCTGCATCACCTGATGATCAGAACTAGACCGGGGTATAATTTTACTGTCCTGCGAAATGAAGACAAAGCTATTTTCAATAGAGAATGGGATGCTCTTATCATCTCTCCCGGTCCCGGAGGACCTGCTGATACAGGTGTGGTTAAGGAACTATTTGACAAAGTGGTTATTCCGAAAAAAATTCCCGTACTGGGAGTCTGCCTGGGAATGCAGTTCATCGCCTGGTATTGCGGATTAACCATCTGCCCCTCGCCCGATGCCAGACATGGACGAACAGTGCAGATAAAAGTGAAAAATGACGATATTTTTTCAGGTATAGGCGGAAATATAAAAGTGATGAGATACAATTCTCTGGCGATTTCAGAGACAACTGATCAGATTGAAACAAAAACACCCCTCATTGTAACAGCTCTTCAGGAAGATAATTCTATGGTCATGGCGCTGAAACACAGAGATCTCCCCTTTTCAGGAGTCCAGTTTCACCCCGAGAGTTTTCTCACAGAAAAAGCTGATATTATGATGGATAATTTCTTTAAGGCCCGCATAGATGATTAATACGACTGTAAACTCAGTTCCCACCCCTTCTATAGATAGGATTTTCCGTGCTGTCGACAGTTATAGCGGGATCTCTCTCTTTTCTTCTCAAACTGATGATGACAGGGAATATACAGGCATCAATCCTCTTATCATTCTCACAGAAAAAGAGATTAGGAGGGGTGCAGCTATAGTAGAGATTTCCGACCCTCTGGGAGAACTGGACAATCTGGTCTCAGAACTGGCTTATCTTCCCGATGAAGTATCTGTGCTCGGTTATATTAGCTATGACTTCAAGGATCGTCTTGAGGAAAAAGGTCTCTATTCCAAAAGGGAACAGGGGATCTATCCCGATCTCTACTTTGCCGTCTATGAACACTATATCATTTCATCGAGAAGTGAAAAAACTGCACAGATTTACACTCTGTCATGTCCCTTTCCATACGACTCAGTCACTACCGATTCTCTGGATTTGTCCCGATTAAACCTGAAAACATGTGGAACCAGTACATATACGAGTACATCACTGGATAAAAAAGCCTATAGTGATGGCGTTAGGAAAACGGTTGACCATATAAAACAGGGAGATATTTATCAGGCCAATATCACAAGAGCCATAAGGGGAGAGACGACTTATACTCCCGTGGAAACAGCTATGAAGCTCTATCATTCCAATAGAATAGCCTATGGCGTCTTTGCTTCTATCCCCGGTGGTCATGTGGTGAGCACCAGCCCGGAATTATTTTTTAGGACTGAAAAGAGAAAAATCACCTCCTCTCCTATTAAAGGAACAATAGCCAGAGGACTGACAGAGGAGGAAGACACCCGCAACAGGGAGGAACTTCTCCATTCGGAAAAGAATATTGCCGAACTGGCCATGATTGTCGACCTGTTGCGAAACGACCTTTCACTGGTCAGTATTCCCGGAACAGTTGATGTTCCCCGGTTCCCTCTGCTTATGACTCTGGACAATGTCTATCATCTCTATGCCCATGTGACTGGAGAACTTCTTCCCGGCACGGGAGCCGGTGCTATTTTGAAAAAGACCTTCCCCGGGGGATCGATTACCGGTTGTCCGAAAATCAGATCCTGCCAGATAATCGACGAACTGGAAAGTACTCCCAGAGGAATCTACACGGGTAGCTTCGGGAAAATTTCCTTCAATGGTGACAGCACCTTTAATATTATGATCCGTTCCCTTTTCCAGCAGGGAAACTCTATAATATTTAATGCGGGAGGGGGAATAACCCTCTTATCGGATCCCGAAGAGGAATATGAAGAGACAATCCATAAGGGGACAAACATATGGAAAGCGATAAATATGGAGAACA
>JAEINM010000069.1 GCA_016342385.1 Spirochaetaceae bacterium
ACACGATTATTACAATAGTATAATAGAGTCTATAGTTATTACAGGCCGAGCTCACTCTTTCATCGTGGCTCTCTGTCATTTTATCCAGAAAATGACTGTTGATCATCTGCATATTATCGGCGATATTTACGACAGGGGACCGGGAGCCCATATTATTATGGATGCTCTGATTGACTATCATACGGTGGATATCCAATGGGGGAATCACGATATACTTTGGATGGGAGCCGCTTCCGGATCTCCGGCCTGTATCGCCAATGTTCTGAGAATCTCATTGAGATATGGAAATCTATCTACTTTGGAAGATGCCTATGGTATCAGTCTGCTACCTCTGGCCAGGTTTGCCATGGAAACATATGGAGATGATACCTGTGAGAGTTTTTTCCCTAAAAACTCTGGTGATATCGATATGGACTATAATGAAAAGCAGATGATTGCCCGGATGCATAAAGCCATAACCATTATTCAGCTTAAACTGGAGGGGCAGATAATCGAGCGGAGAAAGCACTTTCAAATGGAAGACCGCATTATTCTCAAATCCTATGATCCCGAGAGTGAAACTGTTGTAGTTGATGGAAAGAAGTATCAAGTCAATGATAATTATTTTCCTACATTTAATATAAAAGATCCTCTGAAACTCTCTGTAAAAGAACAGGAGATAATGGAAAAACTGACAAACTCCTTTAAGAGTAGTACAAACTTGAGAAAACATGTTCGGTTTCTTTACGAGAAGGGGAGTATGTATCTTATTCACAATAATAATCTTCTGTATCACGGATGCATTTCCATGAATGACGATGGTTCCTTTGATGGATTCAAAGTAGATGGAAAAGTCTATTCCGGACGGGCCTTTATGGATCGTGTTGAAAGACTGGCCAGACAGGCCTATTTTGCCTCTGAAGAGGATTCTGCAAAACTCTATGGGATGGATGCTGTCTGGTACCTATGGAGTGGCAGACAGTCTCCGCTTTATGGAAAAGATAAAATGGCAACTTTTGAAAGATACTTTATTGATGATCAGGAAACACATCTTGAAAATAAAAATCCCTATTATAAGTTTAGGGATAATGATGACACGGCAAGAAAAATCCTGAAAGAATTTGATCTGGATCCAGAACACGCCCATATTATAAACGGACATGTTCCGGTCGCAGTTAAGAAAGGTGAAAATCCTGTTAAAGGGGAGGGCCGTCTCATTGTTATTGATGGTGGCTTTTCCAAGGCGTATCAGCCTCATACGGGAATTGCCGGGTATACTCTTGTCTATAATTCTCATGGTATGTATCTTGTTTCTCATAAGGGATTCAGTTCAACCAGGCTGGCAGTAGAGGAAGAGCAGGATATTCTCACTGAAGATATACTCCTCGAAAGTGCTGTAGAGAGGTTAAGGGTAAAAGATACAGATAAGGGCAAAAAAATTCAGCAGCATATCAATCAACTCAATGAACTCCTCACCGCTTATCAGAATGGGGAAATAAAAGAAGGAGAAGCCGCGTATTAATATTTATTTTTTTTCTAATTCCATAAGCCAGTGTCTTAATGGTATAAAACGTGATATTATGTTTTTATAAAGCAAGGAGTTCTTTTCGGTGTTGGATATTTCTCTAAAACAGGAAGTAATAGAAATTTTATCTGTTACCTTTAAACCAAATGAAATAAATGAAATAGGGGTTATTTTATTTAAGAGATTCGACCTGCATCAGGTTTCGGGAACACGTTCTATAGAAACTCTTTCCAGCAGAAGAGCAGCGGGAATACTCGTGGATTACTGCATTGAAAAGCACAAAGAGATTCTTCTTCTGGAGTTCCTCATTCAAATGGACGGTTCAATTTTCCTCGGTCATCCGGTTAATGTTGAAGGTCTGGAACCTTTTTTTCTTAAATTTTCACAAATAGGCTACTCATATAATCCCTCGAAGAGAAAAATTGTTCATGGAAAAGAAGACCCTATGGATCTGAAGAACTGGGGAGCCCTGAAAGAGGGCAAGACCTATAGTATGACGATACTCAGTCTCGATATAGTGGAAAACTCCCGACTGGTTAAGAAATACGGTACAGGAAAGATGAAAAAACTTTACGCCTCTCTATGGACCTTTCTCCGGGAGAGACTCTCTCCCTATAATGGACGGATCTGGTCCTGGGCCGGAGATGGGGGACTCATTGCCTTTGCATTAAAAAACCATCTGATCCACGGTGTCAAATTTGCCATGGAGATTCAGAATCTGATGGTTTTATTTAATTACGATCCTTCATACCCTCTAGAGGAACCGATAAAGCTGAGAATCGGAATTGATACGGGTAAAGTTCCCTTTTCATTTTCAACCGGACAGATTGTTTCAGAGGTTATAAATTATGCCGCCCACCTGGAGAAGGGAATCTGTATCCCCGGGCAAATAGCTGTGTCTTTCCGGGTCTTCAGAGAAATGGGAGAGGGGTATTCGGCATTTTTTAAATCATATGGGGAATTTGAAGGAGATGAATCCTTTCTTTCCATTGCCATGTCTCAGGATTTGAAAACTCCAATATTGAAAAAGTGATAAATAATCTATGACAATATAAAACAGATTGAAATGTTTTGATCTAATGGATAATGTTTTCACTACCCCAACCAGGAACTGATCATCAGAACTGAAAAATTGTATAAGCCATGAACAATAGCTGTGATGTGTATATTTCTTCTCCATATAAAAATCAAAGAGAAATACGATCCCAATACAAAGGCATTTATCCCCCCTTCATAACCTTCATAGAAATGACCCAGTGCAAAAATCAGATTTACAGTGATGAGTATATGCATCCTCCCCAATTTTAATTCTTCCAGTCTGGTATACAGATAAGATCTGAAGAATAATTCTTCACTGTATCCTGTTAGAAGAGATGTGATGAATACCAGGGGGATCAATTTTATATTGTGAAAATCCCAGAGGAACATATTTTCAGCAGGAGTGGAATAGGGAATTAAATAGATAATCAGTTGTATTATACCAACAATTAGGACAAGCCCGGCCGTTGTGAGGAAAATGGTGGGAATATGTTTTAGTTTCAATTTAATTAGCCCGAAATCGGAATAATTTTTTTTTGTATTAATATGAATTATATAGATTATGAGAGCAATCTGAGGCAGGTATATGATCCATAATTGAATGTTGAACATGAAATCATTAAAGGCGGAGGGATCGCTGATAACATTTTGAAACAGGTAGGAGGGGAGATAAAACAGGGCAAATAGTATTCCCGTTTCAATTATTATGTTTCTATTATAAATCTTTATTTCCATATTTATGGCTTATATAGTAATATCAAGCTATTATCAAGGAATATTATTAATTATCTGATAGTCTCTGCATAAATATGACAGAACAGAATTGAATATACTTATAACAGGTGAATATATGTTGATTGTAATAATACTGCTGTTAATTATTGTTTTAATTACTGTAATTATTCTTAACGGCGGGAATAGGAAGTGGAGAGAATTCTATGTAAATGGAGCTGACGCCGGTTTTAGTCTCCGTGAGATGCGAATGCTGAAAAAAGCTGCTGATCAGGCTGGTCTGGAGAATCCCACTTCTATCTTTTTCTCTATTGATCAGCTCGATCACAGTATTTCAGTACTCAGTAAGATAGTTGAAATAAATGGTCTGGAATACACCCCTGAAGAAAGTGAATTATTGAAGAAACTTTACGAATACCGCAAGACCATTGAATTTAATAAACCTCGTTATAAAAATGGGATCAAACATACTATGGAGCTAAAAGAAGGGCAGCAGATAAAAATCGCTCTTGGGAAATCAGGATTATTTCATTCAGAAGTTCTGGAAATCGATGAAAGCTTTCTGACTATAAGCTATCCATCCGGCAATACTCTTCCTCAGGGCGTGAGCTGGAGAGGGCAGAAGCTCAGAGTGTATTTTCAGAAAGTCAATGATGCCAGTTATTATTTTGAGACTCATGTAAAAGATGATTATTTTGATCGTTCATTTAAACTGCTGCACATTGCCCATTCCAGTTCTATTCTGAGAAGCCAACGGAGAAAATCGGTCCGTACAAAAGCGGAATTCCCTGTATCCCTGTATCCTTTAGAAGATATGAGCCATGTCGATAATCTTGTGCTCTCAGAAGGTGGATTCCGAGGTGAGATGATAGATCTTTCCGAAGATGGTGCTTCTCTTATCATTGGTGGGAAGGGAAAAGAGGGAGTTCTCATTAAGCTGCAGTTTCAAGTGGAAGGCAGTATAATTGTTGTGTGCGGTGCCATCCGATATTTTGAACATATGGAGGATTCCGATCGTTCCATTCTTCATCTTCAGTTTATCCGGCCCGACGAAGAGACCAGAAATAAAATCCTCTCTTTTGTCTATGATGTTCACAGGTCACATAAACATGATCCTGCTGATGGAGACGTACAGTATGCGGAATTGGACAATTTTGATGAAGATGCCGAAGAAGCTGAATTAATCGAGATGATCGAGGATGTTGACGGAGAGGAAGAGACTTCCTACAATTGATATGCGACTTCAGCGTTTTTTTTCAAAGAATTTCAAATATAATTGATTTTTGACCTCTCTATCAATGAGAATTACTATATGAGACTAAATAAAGGACAGAACATATGAAAAAAATATTATGGCTCTTAGCGGCTTTTACAATGCTGTTCAGTAGTTGTGTGACAAAGGCACCGGAAAATGTGGTGATAAAAGAGGAAAAGCCGAAAGAGGATCCTGTTGAAGAGGTCGTTGTCAAAACAGAAATAATTGACGTATATCTCATATCCGGTGAAACTTTGAAAGCCTCCGATGGTATAATTGATGGTTATATTGAGTATAAATATGATGAAAAAGGGAATCTGCTTGAGCGAGTGGAATACGATGGGGAAAAGAATCAGAAAACCCGCATGGTCAATGTACTCTCAGGAGACAATATTGTAAGAACTCAATGGTTCAGCGATGAGGAGGAAACACCCGGCATTTATATTCTCAGAGAATATGAGGGAATGAATCTCATAAAAGAGATTTCTTATAATATCAAAGATATTCCTCAGTCTATTTCTTCCTATGACTATGATAATTCAGGTAATATGGTTAAATGGACGGTCAGTACCGGAGATAATGTCCCTATGATGATCTCGGAATATGATTATAGCAACGGACGAAGAAGCAAAGCAATGTTTCTTACACCTCTTGGAGAATTAGAAGGTTATATTGAATATTCGTGGAATAGCGAAAATCTGGAATCGGAAAAGACTTTTGATAGTGATGGTAACCTGGAAAAAACTGTTATCTTTGAGTATGAAAATGGAAAACTTGTTAAAGAAATCCATTATAGAAAAACTGTTGTTGATTATTCCATTGAGTATGAACTCGATGAAAATGGGATGGCAAAGATTAAAAAACACTTTTATAGAAGTGGTAACCTGAAAGCCCAGTGGGATTATGAATATATTTCTGTTAAAAAAGAGGTTCAATTGTAATGAGTAGAATGAAAGGATATATAAAGATGAGAATTCTTTTTCTCACAATTGTTTTATTGATTTTACCTCTGTTTTTTCTCACTGCGGGGGACAGGTCGGAAGTCTGGAAGAGAATGTATAACAGAGCTCAAACGATCGATCAACAGTATGCAATAATGCAGAATATTGTCGCTATGGATGATCCTTCACTGATTGAAATACTCGATTCTGCTCTGGCAGAACAGATCAGTTCTCTGGAAAATAAATTGAACAGAACCGAAAGAGACAAAAAAGAACAGTTGATGAGGATGATCGTCAATGAATTGTCTTCTCTCCGGGCAGAAGAATCAGCTGGTACTATATTTACACTGTTCACTCTAGCAGAAAGTCATATTCTGAAAGCAGACTGCCTAGTCGCACTTGGCCAGATTCGAGCTGTCGATCTGGTTCCACAGGTTAGTAATGTTTTAAGAAAACTCAACTTTAACACATCTGATGATCAGCAGGTTGCAGAAATACTTGCTTATGCGGCCATAACTTCCCTGGAGAGAATGCGCGATATTCGAGGTTTTGAACAGGTCTTTTATGCTTCTCAGGGGTGGTATAGCCGCCGGATTAAAGATAAGGCCTCCGCCGTCCTCCAGATTATATCAGAAGATCCGACCGAACCGATTATGGATATTATTAGCGGCGACAGCAATTATGGTACAAAACTGAAGGCATTAGATATAGAAAGTAATTCAAATGCACTGAAAGAAAACAAAAATAGGGTGGCACTGTTGAGTCTGCAAGAGGGGCTGAGATACTCTCCTAACGATAAGATGGAAGCTGATGATCTGAATAAACTCAGAGAGGCAGCTATTTTCGCTCTCATAGAAAATGAATATAAGAATTCTGATGTTGTTCCGGATTTGAAGCAACATTATGAAAGATCAGAAGATATCAATGATAAGCTGATGACTATCCAGGCATTCGGGCTCAATGGAACCGATGCAGCTGTGGCGTGGTTAAGTGAAGCACTGTCTACATATAATAGCCGACAGCTCAGTGGTCTTTCTGCGAATCAGACAGAACTTATATACATTAAACAGATGATCAGTTCTCTTGCTCTCAGCGGTAACTTAAATGCCAAGCCGGTATTATTGGAAGTACAGTTTTCCGATTATACACCTGCCATTGTCAGGCTGTCCAAAGAAGCTTTAAAGAATTTCGATTAACTACGAATCTAATACAGAGGTTATTCCCTGAGAATAACCTCTTTTTTTGAAGCCCCCCAGCTTTTTAACCTGTATCTGTATTATGGCGATGCAGGAAAGCTCTATTCACCGGTCAGTTTTACTAAACAACTTCTTTTTCTCTTTTATCATCACATATTATGTACCGTGGGCTGTCGCCGGAATTTTCCTTTTTTATTCAATCTTCTCTAGCCAGAAGGGAAAACACATTTTAAGAGTCGCCCTGCTTCCGGGGATAATTCTAGGTTTAATTCTTAATATTTCACTTCTATATAATTTCTCGACTGCACATTGCGGGCTGGAGAACAATCAGGTTCGGGATATTACATTCCAATTGGATGAGGATTCTTTTCTCTCAGGTAATGGAAAGACAATTATGAAGGCACATCTTCTGTTCGTAAAGAATCAGAAAGGAGTCACATGCTCTTCTTCCGGGTCGGTTCTTATTATTGACTCTAGAGAAAAAAACACTTTTTTCTGGGGGGAGATTTTAAACACAAAGGTTGAATTGAGAACAATGAAGGATTCAAAAGAGATTTTCTACATAGTCTATGTTCAAAAGGAGATTAGCCATGAAGGGTGGGTTTCTCCGGTCTACAGGTTGAGAAAGAAGCTCATTGAAGAAGTTTTTTCTATTACAAAAGATTTACCCGAAAATATTTCAGCCTTGTTTAATGCCCTGTATACAGGGAACACAGATCTGCTGGATAGAGAACTGCTGGGGAAATTCCGGGAGAGTGGAGTCCCCCATCTCCTGGCCCTTTCAGGTTTTCATGTTACTATCATTGTATTAATAATGACTTTTCTCCTACAAATCCTCATAGGACGGAATACCGCATTTTTAATGACGATTCCCCTGCTCCTTTTTTATCTGTTTTTTGCCGGCCCGTCTCCCTCTTTAATGAGAGCTGTAATAATGTTTCTTTCAGGGGGATTCTATATGATCATGAAAAGGGACGTGAGTATTATACAGGTTCTTTTTATAACCTGTATTATTCAGCTCACACTTTCTCCCGTTCAGGGCCTGAGTCTATCTTTCCAATTATCGTATCTGGCTCTAGCGGGAATTCTCCTCCTGGGGAAAAGATTCAATTTTCTCTTTCAACCATGGATCCCCGGAGTGATCAGAGCGCCTCTCTGTGCTTCTCTGGGTGCCCATATTTTAACTTCACCACTTTTAATCTTACAGCTGGGGGAATTGTATCCCATTGGAATTTTGTCTTCAATTATCATTACTCCTCTTATCACTGCTTTCATGTGGCTTTCTCTCTGCCTTTTTATACTCAATTGGGTTGGTTTTCCAGAGGGCCTTATCATAGATCTCATCGCGGTTTGTCACACGATTCTGGACTTAACAGTAAAAGTTGTTTATCGGTTTTCTGAATTCCGAGGAATCACCTTTTCATCAGCCGGTGATATTTCCCTCTATTTATCATTACTTCTTATTGTTGTAGTATCACTTTATGTACAATCCTGGAGAAAATATGGAAGAAGAAAGAGATCTCAATTTAAATTACGATTCACCATCGGAAATAAAGGCCTTGCTGGAGATTATGGGGTTGGGGCCCAGAAAGAAATGGAGTCAGAATTTTCTAATCAACAGAGATGCCAGAATCAGGCTGATTCAATGTATTGAAATTAACAAAGGCGATCAAATATGGGAAATAGGTCCCGGTCTTGGTTCGATAACACGGTTACTCCTTGATAAGGGTGCTGATCTCACTACTTTTGAAATAGATCCAGGTTATATCGAATATCTGAAAATGGCATTCCGAAATGATGATAAGTTCCATATAGTACAAGGTGATGTTGTAAAAACCTGGAAAGATCTTTACCGGAAGAATGGAAAGCCCGAGGGAATAGTGGGGAATCTTCCCTTTAATGCTGCTTCGGCAATTATTGCCTCATTTATAGAGAATAACAGTTTCCCAAAACAGTTTGCTGCCATTGTTCAAAGTGAATTAGCAGATAGGATTACGGCCCGACCCCGATCAAAAAATTATTCTTCATTTTCAATACTCTGTCAGTATGCCTGTGAAGTCAAAGATATAGGGACTATTGGATCTGGTTCATTTTATCCCAGACCCAATGTCTCATCCAAAATTATCCGGATGCTGCCCCGTAGAATGAGCATAGATGTTCTGGATCAGAGCCTGTTTTTTATTCTTGTGCGAGATTGTTTTTCTTCCAGGCGGAAAACCCTACAGAATAATCTTAAAAATGCAGCTGGAAGAAGATTGCAGAAATATGGAAAGGAGCTGTTATTCCAAGCATTGGAAGAAGAAGGTATTTCTCTGAGTAGTAGAGCAGAAGAATTGACAGTTGAACAATTTATTGCCCTATCTAACGCTATCAGCCGCTTATATTCTGGGTCATGAACCGTCAGCCATGAGTCATAAATGTCAAATCTGCTCAGAAATAACCTATGAGAAAACAGACAGGAAAGGACGAATCTTTCACTTCTGCCGGAATTGCCGGTTTATTTCACTCGATTCCTCTTTCTTCCTCACCCCAGAACAGGAAAAAAAAAGATATGAGCTTCACAATAATACCCTAGAGAATCAGGGTTATAAAAAGTGGTTAAACTCATTTATTGATCAGGCTGTTAGTCCTTATGTTCCGGTTCATGGGCAAATCCTTGATTTTGGAAGTGGTCCAAATCCGGTATTAAAGATTCTATTAGAACAAAAGGGTTTTTCCGTCAATATTTATGATAAATATTTCTATGATGTACCGTTTTCAGGGCTCTATGATACGATAACAGCAACTGAGGTCATGGAACATATTGCCTCTCCTGTTCAACTATTGGACACATTAAAAAAATCTCTTAAAACGAAGGGACATCTGGCCATTAAGACAGAATTCAGACCAGATAAAGATGAAGATTTTTTAAAGTGGTGGTATAAAGAGGATCCTACGCATATCAGTTTTTTTTCCCGTCATACTTTTAATATTTTATCAGACAAAATTGGACTGGGGGTTATTTTTTCGGACAATTTTTCAATAATAATCTTTAGAAATTAACTTTTTGTCTTTTATTGTCAGTTTTTTTTTTTTGGTTATACTTAGATAGTAGGAGACAATGTAAGAACTTTATGGTAATGAAACGACATTTGAGAACCCTCTCTATCAATAGTCTTACAGAAGCACTGGATATTAAAACCATGCTGAATCTGGCCAATATTCTCATGACCGGATATGATTCTGATTATATCTATAACAGGACCGGATTTCCTAAGAATATGCCCATGCCTCCCAGAGAAGTTGCCAGGCAGATAGTAGATGATATCAATTCTCTTGATCTCTATCCCGACTTTGTAACACTTTTGATCCGTATGCAGGAAGATGGGTATAAAGGACGGACATACAGGTTCCCTTATTTGAGGGAACTGCTGAACGATATACTTGAACAAGGGTATATTTATGAATCCACGAGAAAAATGTTTATTGAAGATCCGGAGGTGCGCAGAACTCCGAATTGGGGTGTTTTAAAGCTAAATGAGGAATACACAATTTCTTTTCTACGGGTTGATATTGTCGGAAATTCGGAGCTGGTCAGAAAATATCCATCAGATGTCATTAGGTCAACATATGCCGATTTCAAACATATTGTCACAAGTATTTCTCAGAAACGAAATGCCAGAATCTGGAACTGGGAGGGTGATGGCGGTCTGGCGGCGTTCTATTTCGGTTCAAATATTCACCAGTCAGCTGTCATAAGCGGCATGGAAATTCTCCATGAACTTTTTATGTATAACCGGTTGCACAATCAGTTGGATGAAATCCTTCATATCCGTATTGCAGTACATAGCGGACCATGTAATTTCTTTGTCAGTCCAACAGACCTTGAAAGAAATGAGACAATCATCACCATTAAAGATTTGGAACAAAAGAATACAGAAGCAGATTCCCTGTCTATAAGCCGGACAGTATTTGTCATGCTGGATCCTTTAATTGCCCGCCAGTTTACCACTACAATGAGAAATAATAAAACGGAATGCTATAATTATAAAATCCGATGGGACGTAAAAGAATGATTGTAGCTGTATTTTCATCATTTAATGATATTCATCGCTTTTTTGAAGAGATCGATTCTTCTATGGAACACTCTATATATTATCTCGACTGGGATGGTTATGAAGAACATCTGAGAAAAATGCCCGTTGAGACCCTTTTCTATATTGATATCAGAAATTTTAAAAAGGACAAAATTTCAGAATTGATTGATTGTTTTTCTCTTCTGGAGGAAAAACATTACGGAATAATTGATCCCGATTCTGTCATTAATGATGTGGGACGACTTTTTCACAATGGAGCCTCCGATTATATTAGTAAAAAAGTATTTGAAAGTGGATACTCTTCTATTCGTCTCAAAGTTGTCAATCGCTTTATTTTGTCCAGGGAGTATGAGCCAGAACCGGTTATGGAGATATTTGAAGATAAATCCGAATTGAGTGGAGAAAACTGGACCTGTGTAGAAACCGGTCGAAATTATACTTTTGGTATGCTTTTTGCCGAGGTTGACGACCATCAACAATGGAAATTAAGATTGGGAAGCGAGAAATATGAGCAGTTTATGCGAAGTTTTTACAATATTCTAAATAGTGTTGTCGAACCTATTATGGGCCGTTTCTGGATGTGGTCAGATACGGGTGGTATAGTTCTTTTTCCCTTTGACGGAAAAGACTGCAGAATAATAAAAGCGGCCTTTGAAATGTTTCTCAATCGTCATATCATCTCTACTGAGAATCCTGATTTTGACATAGGAATGACATATCATTTTGTCATTCATATTGGTGAAACCATCTATGAGGATAGAGGATTCACCAGTGAACTCATCTCTGAATCGGTTAACTCAATATTTCATATAGGGAATCATTATTCAGAAAAAGACAGCCTCTATATAACTGAAGAAGCTGAAAAATTTATCCCCTTGCGGTTAAGAGAGTTTTTTGATGATCAGGGGATGTTTGAGGGCAGACATATAAAAAAAATGAAAAAGGTTCATTTGTAATTTTCTTATGACGGTCGCATGGTCGCAGTGACAGGTCACGACCTGTCAGTACGCGACCTGTTATTGCGCGACCTGTTATTGCGATTCCTCTAGAGTAATCCCTGTTGTTTCAACACTATTTTCAGCTGTTCTTTTGTTTCTTCAGAGGGAGGACATAGTGGTAATCTGAAAACTTCTTCAATATTACCAATCAGAGACATGGCGGATTTTATGGGAAGAGGATTCGTTTCCAGAGTCATAGCCTTGAATAATGGCAGCAGTTTGTAGTGCAGATCCCTGGCCTTTTTTAGATCGCCTTTCAGTGCTGACCCTATCATGCTTTCCATTTCTGCCGGTATTAGATTGCTGGCTACAGAAATGACACCACTACCACCGAGTAGAGTTATGGGCATAGCAATGTTATCATCTCCTGAAAGCAGAGCAAAATCATCGGGTTTTCTGCTCAGTACATCCATCATCTGACCAATATTTCCGCTGGCTTCTTTTACCGCAATAATATTGGGGTGAGAAGCTAATCTCATTAATGTGTCAGTTTCAATATTGACTCCGGATCGTCCCTGAATATTATATACAACAATCGGAAGATCGACATTATCCGCGATAGTCATAAAATGCCTGTATAAACCTTCCTGATTTGGCTTGTTGTAATAAGGAGCGACCTGAAGACTGGCATCTGCACCTATATCCTTAGCTGCTTGAGTCATTTCAAGAGCTTCCGCTGTGCAGTTGGCACCTGTTCCGGCAATAACATTTTTTCGTCCGGCAGATTGTTTTACAACTAGATTTATAACATCAATATTCTCTTTTATGGTCAACGTGGGGCTCTCCCCGGTTGTTCCAACGGGAACAAGGCCGGAAATTCCTTCGGCTATCTGAAAATCGACCAGATCTTTTAGTTTTTCCTTATCCAACTCTCCATTTTTTGAGAATGGGGTTATTAATGCTGTATAAACACCTGAAAACATATTCTACTCCTCTATCGACTATGTTCGGGTCCCGAAGCTTCGCTTCCCCCGAAATATCTACTATCGACTATGTTCGGGTCCCGAAGCTTCGCTTCCCCCGAATTATCTTTCATTAAAAAGATCATTAATATAATCTTCTACTTTAAAAAAACCTTTCTTTCCTATAAGCCACTGGGCTGCCAATACAGAACCTAGAGCGAATCCTTTTCTATTTCTGGCTCTATGGGTTATTTCCACAGTGTCGGCAATGCTGTCCAGCATTACCGAATGGGTTCCAGGGACAAATCCTCCCCTTACAGAAGCAACATGAAGTTCATGTTCTTTAATCTGTCTGTTTAATGCATCTTTTATAATTGTTGTTTTTCTA
>JAEINM010000070.1 GCA_016342385.1 Spirochaetaceae bacterium
TTTCTGATAAGTTTCCAGGTTGTGTTTTTCTTTAATGGGTGGATGGAGAATCCTGGTCACTTTTTCAAGATAGGATTCTGCCAGAGATTCCGTCCAATTGTCTTCGGGAAATCCTATGGGGAAAGTAAAATTCATTTTACAGTCATTTCTCAACCCGCCGGTGGAAAAATTTTCCTTATCCACCATGAGAATTTTCCAGTCTGGCTTTTTTTCAATCAGCTCAAAAGCTGATCCGAGACCAGCCGGTCCTGTTCCGATAATAATACAGTTATATTTTTTCATATAGGGAGCATTATATCGGAATTCATGTGATAATGACAAACATGTCATTATCACATGTGTTTAATAATTTTTTATATTTTGAAAAATATCACAAAACCGGCTATATTATTAGAAGTATATATAAAAAAAGAACTGTGGAGATGGAATGAGAGTAGAAAAACTCGGCGGAAATAAACTGGAATTAACAAATAGTGGAGATTTATCCATTTTTTTTGTCGGTTCCGGAAGTGCCTTTACAAAAAAAATGAATCAGACAAATATTCTCATAGTAAAAGGTGATGACCATCTTATGGTTGATTGCGGAACGAAAACTCCTCAGGCACTTTGGGAATATGGTCTTCCCGTATTTAAACTGAATAATTTTTTTATCACACATACTCATGCTGATCATATAGGCGGGCTTGAAGAAGTGATGCTGATGAACAGATATGTCATGAATCAGAAAAAAGCGAATATTTATATTACAAAAAAATTCCGAAAAAATCTCTGGAACTACTCTCTTAAAGGCGGTGCTGAAGGCAACGAGAATCATAAGGGTAAACAACTGACTTTCCATGACATGTGGAATCCTATAGTTCCCAAAAGATTAAAGGGATTAAAAAGAGACGCCTGGCAGTTCTCTGTGGGAAGTCTTAAAATAACAACATTCAGAACCATGCATACACCAGATACATCGAAATCCTGGAAAGACTCAGCATGGAGCAACGGATTAATTATTGATGACAAGATTCTCTTTACCAGCGACACCAGATTTGATCCGGAGATGTTGGACTTCTGCCTACAGAATTGGGATATTGAAACCATATTTCACGATTGTCAGTTCTTTGAGGGCGGTGTCCATGCCTCGCTCAATGAACTGGACTCATTGAGCGATGAAATAAAAGAAAAAACCTATCTCATGCATTATGGTGATAACTGGAAAGATTTTAAAGAGCGAGTAAAAGATTCACCTTTTGCCGGTCTTGTCAAAGAAGGACATTTCTACAATTTCTCATTATGAACTTCTCGGGAGATTCTCAAGCGGTGATTGTATACTCTCAAAAACTTCCAGTGTATGACTGGTATTTCTTTCAATAGTTCAAGGGGGATCAGATATATTTGAGAATCTTCAACCACTTTTTCTGTAAAAACTGATTTGATATTATCGAATAGGCTCTCAAAGGAACAGACCCTCCCGATTTTAACATCTTCTACAAATTTTTTCTTTTTATAGAGAGAAATCCTTCCGGATTTTAAGAGAATGACCCCTCTTTTCTTATATTCTATAAGAGAAGTTCCCTTTTTTAAATTGAAGATTTCCATTCCTTCGGCAATTTTATTAATCATATGACAGGAATGTGTTAATCCCAGTATTCTGCTCTTTCTCAAAAAAGATCTTTTAATGCTCTCCTGTTTTACCAGATTCTCAATATTATTCCGCTTAATGATAAATAGAAATATTTCCTGAGGGATTTCCAGAATTTCCACATAACTTGCCGTTCTATAAGTCTGCGCAGCTTTTGAATGATCAATAGCATTGACAGGACCAATCAGGCTGCCCGATGACAATATACTATTTCTGGCTTCATAGGTGTTAATCAATTCTACAAGCCCATTAATAATAAGGTACAGAGTTTTAACTTTTTCACCTTTCTTAATAAGGATTGTCCCCACATTATGTGTCGATATTTTCCCGTTCTGTAAAATATTGCGGTCACTGGAACAGATTCCCGGGAGAAGTGCTTTGAGATAATGTCTGGTATAAATCGTGCTGTATTCGGCCACCGAAGGGATAAGAATATCCTGCATACCAAAGGAGGCACTCGAACCGATCTCTTTCTCTGAATCTCCCAGATCTTTATCTGTATGACTCAACAGTATTTTTCTGGACTGGTCATCTCTGAAATCTTCAGCATTTCCATGAATCATTCCGCCGCCAATATCAATTTTTTTCAGATCTGCCGGTATAAGATAGTTTTTCCATACGTCATTGTAAAACTGCTCACTGATCCCATTGCCGTTTTTGTCCTCTACGAGAAATTCTTTGAGGATTCTATCGGATGCAATGTCGGCCAGATGGCCATAACTTTTATAACCATTGTGCCAGAATGTTCTAAAATACAAAATGGACGTTTCAACGGGATGAGGTGAAAATACCGGTCTGACTTCAAGACCCTCTAAATAATTCCAGATTCCGCTTTCAAGATCATGTATCTCAAAGGATTTTTCAAACATACTCTCTTCGACACCCATAAGGGCTGTTAATTTTTCAACTACTGATTTACGCACCAGAGGAGTGGCGAAATACTTAATTCTGTGGTCGGTCTGTACAAAAGAAGTTAACCCGCAGAAATGGTCATCATGAGCATGAGTCTGAAAAATACCTTCTATATCATTAACACTGATCCCCAGAGAGGCAAGACTGAACTGAACGCTGGGACCGGCATCGATGAGATAGAATTTTCCCTGAAATGTCAGAAGACTTCCCATACAGGGGCGATTCTGATCCCATCCGTTCCCATCACCTATATGTATCACAGAAAAATATTCCCTTTTAATCTTATGGAAATCAAGGTTGTAAGGCAGTTCATAACGATCCAGTTTATTCAGATTCAAATCGATATCTTCCGACTGGTCCTTATAAGTAATATTGTATTGATTAAAATCTGTTCTTCTCAGAGAAACACCTTCTACTATTTCAACAGGTTCATCTTCTACGGGAATAATATGAAGTAATTCTTCTGTCCTTCTTATATTATTAAAATTGAATCTGCTTTTCATGCTCAGCATTTCCAGCGCTTCCCCCTGACTGACGCCGGCATCCATAAGTTCTTCCAGAGTTGTCAGTCCGTAAGTACCGCGATAAATATAATTACTTTGGGCTGTTATCTGGTCGGGATGACCGATGAGCATGGGTTTTTCCCCGGTATTTCCAGGATGATTGGGTATAATCATCCCCTGTCGATACATCATGTGAAGAACAGGAAACTCCGAAACATTGGCAAAATCACCATTCTGCATATGGGTATCAGATAGTAAAATAGCATTTGGACCAGTCTCGTATGACACTCCATCCTTGGAAATTTTGCGGATAAGCCCGAGTCTCATAAGATGCTTTACACTGTCCATTGGACATCCACAGAGAATATGAAGATTAACTTCGGGAATAGATAGCCAGGTTATACCGGTTGCGACTTTAATTTTTTCCATCACTTACTATTATAATCATTTTTTATATATTTGTAGACATTTATAAAATACAAGTTAATAATACTTACATTAAATAACTAATAAGATAAAAGGAGTTCTAATATGGGAAAATATGTCATGTCTCTAGATCAGGGGACTACCAGCTCCAGAGTCCTGCTCATCAATAAAATGGGGAACATAGAAGCCATAGCCCAACAGGAGTTCACTCAAATTTACCCCCGGGAAAAATGGGTCGAACACGATCCGGAGGAAATATGGAATTGTCAAAGAGAAGTTTTCATTCAGGCCCTGGATAGAAATAATATCCATATAGAAGATATTGATTCTATTGGAATTACCAATCAGAGGGAAACCACAGTCCTATGGGACAGAAAATCGGGTAAACCTGTGTATAATGCTATTGTCTGGCAATGCCGCAGGACCTCTGAAATTTGTGAGAAGCTTAAATCTGAGGGCTTGACCTCAATGATAAAAAGCAAAACCGGTTTGCCCATAGATGCCTATTTTTCTGCCACAAAAATCATGTGGATTCTCGATAATGTAGAAGGGGCCAGGGAAAAGGCCGAGAAGGGAGATCTCCTGTTCGGAACGATTGACACGTGGTTATTGTGGAAACTGACTGGTGGGAAAGTGCACAAGACCGACTACACTAATGCCTCAAGGACTATGATTTTTAATATACATGAACTCCAATGGGACAGGGAATTGCTGGAAAAATTCAATATCCCCGAATCCATGCTGCCCGAGGTGGAAGATTCTAGTTTTTTATTCGGTCATTGTGAAAAATCAATATTCGGAAAAGAGATCCCCATTACAGGAATAGCCGGAGATCAGCAGTCAGCCCTCTTTGGTCAGATGTGTCTGGACAAAGGAGATGTAAAAAATACTTATGGAACGGGATGTTTCATGCTGATGAATACGGGAGATAAACCTGTTGAATCGGACAATGGATTGCTGACAACAATAGCTCTCGGCCTAAAGGGAAAAATCAACTATGCACTGGAAGGAAGTGTTTTCATGGCCGGAGCGGTTATCCAATGGCTAAGGGACGATCTGAGAATTATCAGTGATGCTATGGAAACGGAAACTATGGCTTACTCTGTTGAAGACTCACACGGAGTATACCTTGTTTCGGCATTTCAGGGGATTGGTACACCCTATTGGGATATGGATGCACGTGCGGGAATCCTCGGGCTGACCAGAGGGGCGAAAAAAGAGCATATTGTCCGGGCGGCATTGGAATCAATTGCCTACAGATCTAAGGATGTTCTGGATATAATGGTCAAAGACTCGGGGATAGATATAAGGTCTCTTAAAGTTGACGGTGGAGCATCGAGAAATAATTTCCTTCTCCAGTTTCAAAGTGATATTACAGGTATAGATGTCATTCGCCCCCAGCTGGTTGAGACGACTGCCATGGGAGCTGCTTTTCTGGCCGGTCTGAAAACCGGGTTCTGGTCAAATATTGAGGAATTAAAATCAATCTGGAATGAAGATAGGATTTTTTCCCCATCCATGACAGAAGCGGAACGGACGAAATTGTATAAGGGCTGGCAGAAAGCTATTCTCAGATGCTGCAACTGGGATGAATAAAAACATCTCATTACAGTGTTATTTCATCCTCTATCATTTATAATGAGAATATGTTCAGGAAAAATAAAGTTAAAAAAAAGGCCGGATCAGTCAAAAATATTACACTTATGGATGATATTATCCGTACAAGTAATCTTCTGACAAGGGATATGAATTTCAATCATCTGGTATCGGTACTCGTTGAGCAGAGTCTTGATGTAACCAGATCTGATATGGCGGCATATTTTTCTTATTCTGAAGAACCTGAGAAAAAAACAACTCTTACCCGAATCTACAAAAGAGGCCGATGGGATGTTGCAGAAACACTGGATAGAAAATCATCTCTTGTAGAATTCATCGAAGAATCGGAAGAGACTGTCATAGTCCTTATGAAAAAAAAGGACCGCCACTTCCCTTCAATTATTCTCAACGAAACTATGGAGAGTGCTATTGCCTTACCGATTTTCACCCCCGATTTCAAGCTTGGGATTCTCATACTGAACTCTGTTCATAATAACTATTACAATCACAATAGATTTCAATTTCTCAACTCTCTTTCAAAACTTGCTTCGGGTATGTTAAATAACGCCAGACTTTTTAATGAGATGAAAGAATCCTACAAAAAAATAGAAGGTCTTGAGCGATATCAGAAGAGTATTTTTTCCTCTATGACCGATTTGCTGATTACATTAGACTCTGCAGGGAATTTTTATTATGCCAACAATGAGGCAATAGCGGGCTTTAATCTCAATGAGAATTATCCCGGGATTTCCTGCACAGATTTTTTTGAAAAAAAACTGAGTAAATCTGTTTTGAATTCCATAGAGGAATGCCATACCAGTAGTCACGAATTTCTTGGACTAAAGGGTATGTACAAGGATAAGGAACTGGATAAGGAGATAGATTTCCAGCTCAATATATCCCCCTTAATGGGAACCCGCGGTAAAAAACTGGGGACCGTATTAATTTTCAACGATGAAACCAAAACTCGAAATTTACAAAAGAAAATGAATATTGTCACCGAAGAAAGACGTCAGATAAAAGACATGTTTTCACGATATTTATCTAAAGACCTGGTCAATAGTCTGATCAACCAGCCGGAGCTGGTCAAACTGGGAGGGGCACAGAAACAAGCCACAGTACTTTTTGCAGACATTCGGGGTTACACCTCTTTTTCTGAAGGAAAAGAACCTGCCTATATTATTGAAATACTCAATGAATATTTTGATGAAGCTGTTGAAAAAGTCATCAGTTCACATGGCTTTATTGATAAATTTATTGGAGATTGTATCATGGCAGCCTGGGGTGTTCCCATGGTCTCAGAGCAGGAAGATGCCATTAATGCCGTTACCTGCGCCCTGGAAATCCAGAAACTGATCAATTCAAAAAAAAGGCATTTCTTTAAAGGGTATGCTGAAAATCTCAAAGTGGGCATTGGACTGCATAGCGGTTTTCTAGTGGCGGGGAATTTAGGAAGCTCCCGGAGAATGGACTACACAATTATAGGTGACACAGTCAACATAGCCGCAAGACTTGAAGGAGTTGCCGAAGCCGGTGAAGTTATCATTACTCAATCTACAAAAGAAAAGCTGTCCGACTTATTCAGGCTGGAGAAAAGAACTCCCGTCAAAGTAAAAGGAAAATCCAAGCCTATTCACATTTACAATGTTTTAGAAAGAATCAAATAAGGAGTCTGAAATGAACTGGAAGGCATTAGTTACACCTCAGAATCTGTTAATTGCAGCGGCAATAGCAACTCTGATCGTCCTCGTTCTCATAATAATTGTACTGATTAAACGATATACTTTTACAAAAAAGCTTATAGGTCTTAAAGATAATCCCGGACCTATGGACAAAGAACAAGCCGATTATTTTTCAAAATCTAGACTCTTACATCGATCATCTCTTGTTGAGAAGATCGGTATAAAACAGGGCATTGAAATACTGGATACCTGTAGAATAAACCAGTATTGGCTTGAAGAGCTGAAATTACATAAAAGAAAAAGTCTATATGACAGAGTCCTGAATTATTATCCCGATAAAGGGCTTTTCACTTGCTTTCTCATTGCTTTAGAAAGAAAGGAGTTTGCCCTAAGATTAATTCAGTGGCTTGATAACAGCGGAGAATTTCTTGTAATGAGAAGAATCGCTCTGTCAGGAGTCGGCGAAGAATTCAGCGGGAAAAAAGCTCTGGAACTCTTTAAAGACAATTTACCTCAGATAAGAGAAATGACAGGTGATCCTGAATGGGCCTCCCGTTATTTTGCTATAAAAATACTTCTTTATGATGAACAGCATGAACAGTCTACAAGAGCAATATGGGAATGTTTCAGCGATCCTCATTCTCTGATCAGAAAAACTATTGCCAGGGAATTCAGCGGTGACAACCGTGAAAAACTCTATAATGAATTATATCGCCTTTTCCTATGTGATCCCGTTCAGGAAGTGAGAAGCGCAGCTAAAGATAGAATAAGCAGAGATTTCACTGATATATACAATATCAATATAGACAGTCTAAAACCCTGGGAAGCTTTGCATGCCCTGGAGCATTTAAGCGCTTTTTCAAAGGCTGATGAAGATACAGCCATAAGATTTCTTGATAATGATAACCTGGAACTTCGCTTTTCAGCTGCTCGTTTCCTGGAAGAACGGGGTGCTTTAAAAAGATTGCTGCTCAATGCGGATATGGGAGACAGAAAAGATCTTGCGCGGATCGAAAATCTTCTGACCAAAAGTTGCGAAGTCCATATATCAGCTTTTCTGGAAAATGCGGCAAAATCCAGCAATCCGGGAACCTTACTAATAGGAGTCAATATACTGGCGAAAACTGGTGATGTCTCTTTAATACAACCAATATGCTCTCGGATACTGTCTCTTCCCCAGGATAGTGTTGAAAATAAACTACTCTTCGACAAAGCCTTAGTGTGTATAAAAAAAAGAGGAACTGAAAAATCTCTTGTATTTTTAAAAGATATGCTGATAAAGAATAAATATAATAGAGAATATGCCGAGAAAATACTGAATTCTCTTCCGCCTCAAAGTGCCCCACTTCTTATGGGCACTCTCCTGGATTTATTCTGTGATTCTAAATTTTTAGCAAGAGATGAATTGCGAAGTGCATTAGTCCGATTCCCCTCCTATATGTACATACAGAAAATCCTTTCAATAATAAAATCTGGAAGAGGCCAATATGCTCATATTATGAGAATGGACGCTTTAAAAATTCTTGTAGAATTGAAACAGTCATTCTGTCTGCAGACCATATTGGAAAATCTACCCATACTGCCTTTGGAAGAGGCCAGAAAAGTGGCAATTCTATTAGTAGAGTTTAATAAAAAAGACTTTTTCCAACTGTCAGAACGTTTACTTGAATCAAATGACTCCGCCCTAAGAGCCTCATTGATCTCCTGTATGCCTGCTGTCGATGGCCAGGTTTTTCTCAAATATATTAAGGAAGCTCTCAATGATGCTGATCCTGAAGTAAGAATATCCGCGGTTTGGGCTCTCGTAGATTTTAAGGAAAAGAAAACTATCAGCCAGGCCATTTCTATGTTGAGAGACCCTGTTGAAAGAGTAAGAACAGAAGTAGCAAAATCTATTGCTGAAATTGGTTCGGAGTCAGCATTAGAAGAGCTGAAGAATATTTTAAATGATAAGAACGAAGTCCAGTCTGTAAAGCTGCCGGCTATTAAAGGTTTGTCGGCCTCCTCAAGTCTGCTGTCTATTGATATTCTTTGTGACTTACTGGTTCATTCTGATGAATACGACAAAGAGGCTATATGGGCTCTTTCTGCAAAAACTCTCAAAAATGAGATGAGCTGTATGGTTGAAAAATTTAAAGACGGTACCCCCGGCCTCAGGGATAAACTGACAACAGTGTTCAGTAAAATGAAAGAAACCGGTGAAACAGTATTAGTAGAACTGCTTAAAGAGGATATTACGGCATTGAAACCCTTTATCTGCCTGGTACTGGAGAACACAGGATATATTGAAAGCCAGATCCGATTTTTAAAACATAGAGATCCTGCTATAAGAAGGAAAGCCGCTTCAGAACTATCATATATTGGTACAGAATCGGCGTTCAGAGGAATTGTCCTGGCAGCCAGGGATTCTGATGAAGAAGTCCGGATTGCTGTTACAAAAGCTTTGGAGAAACTAAATAAACCAGATGGTACCAGGATACTGAAAAGTCTACAGGAAGATCCTGACAAAAAAGTTCGAAAATATACTTCATGGGCATTGAATAGATTATCATCCATTAATATGGAATCATGATAATAACCGGTCAGCTTCAGGTTGAAACTGGCCGGCTTCAAAGATTATTTGAAATCTATAACTGATTTATCATAATCATCGGGTGCTTCAAAACCCAATAAATTCATACATAATGCGGCAATAGAACTGATTCCCAATCCCTCATTTAATTCTTTCTTATAATCCCCAGCATAAGATGGATCAAATATAACACAAGGTACGGGATTTAATGAATGCGATGTCTTGGCTTTAGGCTTTCCTTTCGCACCGTGAATGACATCACCTGTTTTTTTATCATGTTCATACATATCATCAGCATTACCATGATCCGCAGTAAGGATTAATATCCCCCCCACCTTTTCCACGGCTGCTTTTATTCTTCCAATACAGGCATCCATAGCTTCCATTGATTCAATAACAGCATCGAATACACCTGTATGTCCTACCATGTCTCCATTGGGAAAATTCAGCTTTATATAGGGATAATCTCCTGAATCAATGGCCTCAATCAGCTTATCTGTTATTTCCGCACACTTCATAGCTGGTTTCTGTTCAAAAGGAATAACATCTGAAGGGATTTCCACATATGTTTCTAATTCCTCACTGAATTTACCTGTCTTGTTACCATTAAAGAAATATGTGACATGACCATATTTTTGAGTTTCACTGATGGAAAACTGTTTCACATTTGATGCGACCAGGTATTCACTCATTGTTCTTGAAATTTCTGGTGGTTTAACCAGATACTGTTTGGGAATATGGAGATCTCCATCATATTCCATCATTCCGGCATACTCAATTTGAGGAACTTTCACTCTGTCAAAGTATTTAAACTCTTCGCCTTCTGAAAAAGCTTTGGTAATTTCGATTGATCTGTCTCCGCGGAAATTGAAAAAGATAACACTATCTCCATCAACAATCGGTCCAATTGGTGCACCATCGTCATCGGATATGATAAATGGTGGTAAATCCTGATCAATGGCGTCGGATCTTTCTCTTAATCCTACAATGGCATCATGGGCGGAAGAAAAAAGCTCTCCTTCACCCAAGACATGAGTTTTCCATCCCAATTCAACCATAGACCAATCTGCATCATAGCGATCCATAGTAATCTTCATTCGTCCTCCACCCGAAGCAATGGCTGCATCAAATGAATCATCACATAAATCCTTGAGGAAGGCTTCAAAAGGATCAAAATAATCCAATGCCGATGTTTCACCGACATCTCGTCCATCGAGAAGGGCATGGATACGGACTGTAGAAATTCCCGCCTCTTTTGCTTTTTCAACCATAGATTTAAGATGATTGACATGAGAATGGACATTTCCGTCTGAAAGTAATCCGATAAAATGCAAAGCAGAATTATTTTCGAGAGCATTTTTGACAAGTGTATTCCAGGTCTCACCGGAAAACATAGCACCTGTCTCTATTGAATTCTGTACTAATTTTGCTCCCTGGGCAAAGACTCTTCCACAGCCCATGGCATTATGGCCGACTTCCGAGTTTCCCATATCGCCATCGGAAGGCAACCCGACAGCTTTTCCATGAGCTTTCAACTTGACAGATGGATTATTTTTCATTATCTCATCGAGAACTGGTGTAGATGCTTCCAGTACGGCATCACCCTCTTTATATTTTCCAAATCCCACTCCGTCCATAATACAGAGAACCAAAGGACCTTTACGACCTTTGAAAGACTGGTGTTTTTTTAGTGATTCAACCACAATTCACCCCTTATATATATTTCTTATTTTAAATCTGAGTGTATTTATAATAGTCAAAAGAGGAACATACTTCAAGATGAGATCATTAATCGGGATATAAATCGCGTATGGCTACAAAATCATCCATATGTTCTATTAGAATATCTACCAGTCTCGGTTCAAAATGTATCCCTTTTTGGTCTATAAAAAAGTCTATAATATCCTGCAGGCTCCAGGGAACCTTATAGGCCCGTTTATGATCGAGAGCATCAAAAACATCTGCTATGGCTGTAATTCTTCCATAAATATGGATATCTTCACCTTTTATTTTATTGGGATATCCCGATCCATCCCATTTTTCATGATGCTGCTCGGCGATAATGGCTGCTGCTTTTAAAATACTTCGATCTGATCCCTTCAAAATATCGTGTCCTATTAAGGAGTGAGTTTTTATAACTTCAAATTCTTCTTTTGTCAGTTTTCCCGGTTTATTAATGATAGCTTCCGGTATTCCGATTTTCCCGATATCATGCATGGGAGATGCCGATCTTATGAGCTCGACTTCCTTTTCATTTAAACCTATTTTTTCAGCAATCAAGGCACTAAAGGCCCCAACCCTTTTCACGTGATTCCCTGTCTCTCTTGAACGGGATTCTACAACTTCACCCAGAGTTGTTATAATTTCTTTCTGAGTATCTTCAATCTCTTTATTGAGAAAAATATTGTCGTAGGCAACAGATATATTGGTAGCAAAGATACGAATGAGTTCTTTATCCAAATCAGAAATAATTTTGTTTCCCTTGAGGTACAGTATATTTACCCCGCCGGAACTCCGTTCAAAATAGCCGATATAGGTATCTTCAGAAAAATAACTCTTTTTATCTCTAATAGCATTTTCGCACAATTCAGATTCTTTCCCGCTTAAAGCCGAGCTGGCTTTTAACCCTTCAAGACCTTTAAAATCACCGGTTCCCGATAGAATATACAGATCCCCCGATTCATCACTCAAGGCAAATGATGAAGATTGGAGCAATATGGAGGATTCATCAAACTGAAGAATTGCTGTCAGTTGAGTCAGAACTCCCGAGGTGAAAGATTTTAAATTGTTCTCCTCGAACATGCCCGCAGATGATACGATTATCTGCTCCAGACCTCTTTTATTGCGGTCAATAGTTTTAATATCCCGGAAAGATCTTATAGAAGATGTTATAGTCGTGAATAATTTCTGGTCAGTCAGTTCCGTCTTCTCTTTATAATCATTAATATCATAATTGCGTATGACTTGTTTTTCCGGTGCCTGTCCCGGTTGTCCTGTCCGCAGTACTATGCGGACAAAACGATTTTTCAGTTCTTCTCTAATCCAGCGTACTGTTTCGAGACCGGAATTTTCTTTTTCCATGACCACATCTAGTAAAATTATAGCTGTATCGGGATTTTCACTGATTAAATCTCTGGTTTCCCTGCCTGAATAGGCACTGAGAAATTCCAGACCGATTCCTTCAAAAGTAAAACTGCCCAGAACCATTTTCGTGACCGAATGAATCTCTTCTTCATCATCAGCAATAATCAGTTTCCATTTTGCATCTGATATTTCTTTAGTCTCATTTTCTTCTTCTGCGAAAATAAACTGTTCATCACTCATTAAAATGCAGGCCTCCTGAATTTTTATAACCAGTATTTATATTTTAGTTCACAGATTTTAATAGAACAAGAGCT